>JBELFC010000055.1:0-19200 GCA_042093175.1 Tenacibaculum sp.
GAACTCATGAAGTAATGCTTCGATATGAGATATTTAAAGAACAAAAGATGAAATCGCCAAGATTTTTCTAAAATAAATAAACGGACGGGACATGAAAAGAACAATACTTTTATTATTATTGTTAGTAACTGCTATGGCTTTTGGGCAACGAAAATATGCAGCTGATAGGTATTTTAAGGAATATGCTTATAAAAAATCAGCAGAACTGTATGAAACTATTTATAACAAAGATGATAAAACATATTTGGTTATAAGTAGGTTGGCTGATTCATATTATTTTAATGTTGATTTTGATAAAGCAGAAAAATGGTATACTGAATTAATGAATAAATTCGAATCAATGGCTTTACCAAAACATGTGTTTAGGTATGCTCAAACATTAAAAAGTAATGGTAAAATTGAAGAGTCAGATAGTTGGTTATTGAAATTGAAAAGAAATGATAGTAGAGTAAAAGCATTAGAGAAAAATAAAAATTATTTTATAGAATATTCAAATAGGCCAAAAACCTATATAAATATTCACAATCTTTCAGTGAATACAAAGTATTCTGATTTTGGTGGTTTTGTACATGATAACACATTGTATTTCGCTTCTACTAAGCCTATAAATGTTAAAGATACTCGATTATATAAATGGAATAATCAACCATATTTAAACGTTTATTCGTCTAAAGAAAAAAACGTAGGAGAAGATAGAATATTATATGTAGATACTTCAGAAAAATTAAATTCAATTAATTCTAAATATCATGAATCTAATGTAGTTATAACAAAAAATGGTTCAACAATGTATTTTACTAGAAATAATTATGATGGTGATAAATTAAAAGGAGATAAAGAAAGAACTACACATTTAAAGATATATAAAGTAACTAAGGTAAATGAGGTATGGGGTGATCTGAAAGAGTTATCTTTTAATAATGATAATTATTCTGTAGGGCATCCTGCATTAAGTCCTGATGAGAGAACGTTGTACTTTGTATCTGATATGCCGAATGGCTATGGAAGCACAGATATTTATAAAGTAGCTATAGATGATAATGGTAATTATGGAGAACCAGAAAACTTAGGTGCAACAATTAATACAGAAGGAAGAGAAATGTTTCCATTTGTAGGAAATGATAATCGGTTGTATTTTTCTTCAGATGGGCATATAGGATTAGGAGCTTTAGATATTTTTGAGAGTGAGGTAAAAGGAAATTCTTTTTCAGAGCCCATAAACTTGGGGAAACCTATTAATGGACCTAGAGATGATTTTTCTTTTGTAATAAATAAAGAGCGTTTTCAGGGATATTTTACATCAAATAGAAAGGGAGGAAAAGGAGATGATGATATTTATAGCTTTATAATTTATAACTGTAAAGAAGATATAAAAGGAATTGTTTCAGATACAAGAACAGGAGATCCTATAGATAATGTAACTGTACGATTAATAAATGAAAAAGGAGAGCCAGTTTCTGAACAAGTAACAAAATCTGATGGGGCTTATTCTTTTGAAAAAATTGATTGCGAAAAGAACTTTGTAGTGGTAGCTTCAAAAGATGATTATAAAGCAACACAAAAAGAAACAGTAACTTTAGATGTAAATAAGAAAGTATTAAAAACGGATTTACAATTAGAGTCTTTAATAGTAGAAAATCAGATAATTATAAACCCTATTTATTTTGATTTTGATTTATATAATATTAGAGAGGATGCTGAATATGAATTAGAAAATATTGTGTCTGTTATGAAAAACAATCCAGAAATGGTTATAAAAATTGAATCACATACAGATAGTAGAGGAACTAAAGACTACAATAGAACCTTGTCTGATAATAGAGCTAAATCTACAAGAGATTATATAATTTCAAGAGGAATTGATTCAAAAAGAATAGAAAGTGCAATTGGTTATGGGGAAGATCAATTATTAAATAATTGTAAAGAAGGAAGAAAAAGCAAATGTACAGAAGAAGAGCATCAACGCAACAGAAGGTCTTATTTTTATATATTAGGAAGTACTAAAAAAGTGAAGTCGAATAATAAATAATGAAATAATACATAAAAAGTAACTAAACGTCTCTAATTAAGAGGCGTTTTTTTATAAGTCAAACATTACAATTACAAGAAAATACGTAATTTCGCACATTCAATTAATATAATAACAAAATGAGTAAGAAGTTTACTGAATACAAAGGCTTGGATTTACCAAAAGTAGCAGAAGAAATATTAAACTATTGGGAAGAAAACAACATCTTTGAAAAAAGTATTACTAGCCGTGAAGGTAATGAGCCGTTTGTTTTTTTTGAAGGACCACCTTCAGCAAATGGGTTACCTGGAATTCACCATGCAATGGCACGCTCAATTAAAGATATTTTTTGTCGCTATAAAACTCAAAAAGGGTACCAAGTAAAGCGTAAAGCTGGTTGGGATACACATGGTTTACCAGTAGAACTTGGAGTAGAAAAAGAATTAGGAATAACTAAAGAAGATATAGGAACCAAAATAACTGTAGAAGAATATAATACAGCCTGTAAAACTGCAGTAATGCGTTATACAGATATTTGGAACGATCTAACTCAAAAAATGGGATATTGGGTAGATATGGAAGATCCATATATTACTTATAAGCCTAAATACATGGAGTCAGTATGGTGGTTGTTAAAGCAAATATATAATAAAAACTTATTGTATAAAGGATATACAATTCAACCCTATTCACCAAAGGCAGGAACAGGATTAAGCTCTCATGAGTTAAATCAACCAGGAACTTATCAAGATGTAACTGATACGACTGTTGTTGCTCAGTTTAAAACGATTAAAGACACATTACCTGAGTTTTTACAAGTAGAAGGAGATGTTCATTTCTTAGCTTGGACAACAACACCTTGGACATTGCCAAGTAATACTGCTTTAACAGTTGGACCTAAAATCGAGTATGTTTTAGTAAAAACATTTAATCAATATACATTTGAAACTATTCAAGTAGTGTTAGCAAAAAACTTAGTAGCAAAACAATTTGCTGGAAAGAAATTTGAACAAGTTGAAAACGAAAGTGATTTAAATAAATACACAAAAGAAGATAAACAAATACCATATTTAATTACTAATGAATTTATAGGTAAAGATTTAGTAGGTATTAAATATGAGCAATTATTAGATTACGTATTGCCTTATCAAAATCCAGAAAATGCATTTAGAGTAATTTCAGGTGATTTTGTAACTACTGAAGATGGTACAGGTATTGTTCACACTGCACCAACTTTTGGAGCTGATGATGCATTAGTAGCAAAACAAGCGACACCAGAGGTGCCACCATTGTTAGTATTAGATGAAAATGAAAACCCAGTTCCATTAGTAGATTTACAAGGTAAATTCAGACAAGAAGTAAGTGAGTTTGCAGGGAAGTATGTTAAGAATGAATATTATGCTGATGGAGAAGCTCCAGAAAAGTCAGTAGATGTTGAAATAGCAATTAAGCTTAAAACTGAAAATAAAGCTTTTAAAGTTGAAAAGTATGTGCATAGCTATCCTAACTGTTGGCGTACAGATAAACCAATATTATATTACCCATTAGATTCTTGGTTTATTAAGGTAACCGATGTTAAGGAAAAAATGTTCGACTTAAACGAAACGATTAATTGGAAACCAAAATCAACAGGAGAAGGGCGTTTTGGTAACTGGTTAAAAAATGCAAATGATTGGAATTTATCTCGTTCTCGTTTTTGGGGAATACCTTTACCTATTTGGCGTACTGAAGACGGAACTGAACAGTTATGTATTGGGTCTGTAGCAGAGTTAAAAGAAGAGATAAAAAAATCAGTAGAAGCAGGAGTGCTTTCTGAAGATATTTTTGCCGACTTTGAGGTAGGAAACATGTCTGAAGAGAATTATGATAAAATTGATTTACATAAAAATGTTGTAGATAAAATTATCTTAGTATCTGCTTCAGGAAAACCAATGCATAGAGAAAGTGATTTAATCGATGTTTGGTTTGACTCTGGTTCAATGCCTTATGCACAATGGCATTATCCGTTTGAAAATAAAGAATTAATAGATAATACAGAAAGTTACCCAGCTGATTTTATTGCTGAAGGTGTAGATCAAACACGTGGATGGTTTTATACTTTACATGCAATAGGAGCTATGGTGTTTGATTCTGTAGCATATAAAAATGTTGTATCTAATGGTTTAGTATTAGATAAAAACGGACATAAAATGTCTAAGCGTTTAGGAAATGCTGTTGACCCGTTTAAAACTCTAGCTGAATATGGGCCAGATGCTACACGTTGGTATATGATTTCAAATGCAAATCCATGGGATAACTTAAAATTTGATTTAGCTGGTATAGAAGAAGTAAAACGTAAGTTTTTTGGTACGTTATATAATACGTATTCTTTCTTTACATTATATGCTAATATTGATAACTTTAGTTATAGTGAGGCAGATGTTCCATTAAATGAAAGGCCAGAAATTGATCGTTGGATTTTATCTGAATTAAATACATTAATTAAAAAAGTTGATACTTTCTATTCAGAATACGAACCTACAAGAGCTACAAGAGCAATTTCAGACTTTGTACAAGATCATTTAAGTAATTGGTACGTTCGTTTATGTAGAAGACGTTTTTGGAAAGGAGAATACGCACAAGATAAAATATCAGCTTATCAAACATTATATACATGCATGCTTACTGTAGCTAAGTTAGGATCACCAGTAGCTCCATTCTTTATGGATAGGCTATATAAAGATTTAACTGCTGCAACTCAAAAAGAAAATTTTGAAAGTGTTCATATAGCAGAATTTCCAAAATATGATGAATCTTTTGTTAATAAATCATTAGAGAGAAAAATGGAAAATGCACAAACTATTTCTTCTTTAGTTCTTTCTTTAAGAGCAAAAGAAAAGATAAAAGTGCGTCAGCCACTACAAAAAATAATGATTCCTATACTTGATGAAACTCAAAAAGAGGAAATACTAGCAGTTGCTGATTTAATAAAGTCAGAGGTAAATGTTAAGGAAATTCAGTTGTTAGATGATGCTTCTGGTATATTAGTAAAACAAATAAAACCAAACTTTAAAGCTTTAGGACCTAAGTTTGGTAAAGATATGAGATTGATAGCTAGTAAGATACAGTCTTTTTCTCAAGAAGATATTGCAATAATTGAAAAAGAAGGGAAAATATCTGTTGAAATTAATGAGAAAATTGTTAATTTAGAAACCGCTGATGTAGAAATTTCATCAAAAGATATTGAAGGCTGGTTAGTAGCAAATGCAGAAGGATTAACAGTGGCTTTAGATGTTACCATAACAGATGATTTACGTAAAGAAGGAGTAGCGAGAGAATTAATAAATAGAATTCAAAATGCACGTAAAGAAACTGGTTTAGAAGTAACAGATAGAATACGATTAACTTTCTTAAATTTTGCAGATTTACAAGAATCAATATTAGCAAATGAAACCTACATTAAAACAGAAACGTTAACAAATGAGTTGGTTTTTGTTGAAGCGTTAGAAAATGGTACAGAAATTGAATTTGATACCATTAAAAGTAAAATGTTAATTGAAAAAATATAGCATTATGAATGACGTTAATGTAAGATACTCTGACAATGATTTACAAGAGTTCAAAGAAATTATTTTAAAGAAAATTGAAAAATCTGAAGAAGATTTAAAATTATTACAAGATTCCTATAAAAATGGTTCTGGTAATGGTACTGAGGATACTTCACCCACCTTTAAATCTTTTGAAGAGGGTTCAGATACAATGTCTAAAGAAGCAAACATGCAACTAGCTATTAGACAAGAAAAGTTTATTCGTGATTTAAAAAATGCGTTAGCACGTATTGAAAACAAAACATATGGAGTTTGTAGAGTTACTGGTAAGTTAATTCAAAAAGAACGATTAAAATTAGTACCACATGCAACATTAAGTATTGAAGCAAAGCGTAAGCAATAATTTTTATAATTTTGTTAATACATATAAAAAAGGCTCCTGACTTAGGAGTCTTTTTTAGTTTAATACATGAGGAGTAATTTCTAGCTATTAGTATATTTTTATACCATTTGTTTTTTTATAAGAAAAGGTACCATAAAGGTTAATAATCAGGTTAAATAATAACTTTTTAGAAAAAATATATTTAAATGAATAAGAGGAAACTTAGTATAAAATTAATCCATGCTTATATTGTTCTTTAAGAGAATTAACTTTCTTTTATTAAAGAATAATGTAACAGATTGTACCTTTAGGCGTCTTATATAGAACATAAATATTAAAAATGAATAAAAGCATATTAATTACTGCTATGGCAGGAGTGTTATTAGTTGGATGTAATACTTCAAAAACTAAGGTCAACGATTTAGCTACTTCAAATCCAATAGAAACAACATTAGATTTAACTAAAGTTGAAAATGATAAAGTACCTGTAACAATTAATCCTGGACGATTTACTGCTGAAAAAGTAACGTATAGATTACCAAGAGTTGTTCAAGGTACATACTCTGTTAGTGATTTTGGTAAATACGTTGATGGCTTTAAAGCATTTGATTATAAAGGAAATGCTTTGTCAGTAAAAAAAGTTGATACTAATACTTGGGAAATTAATAATGCAGCTAGTTTAGATAAAATAACATATTTAGTAAATGATACTTTTGATATGGAAGTTAAAGGAGGTATAGGAGGAGAAGTTCCTTTTTCACCTGCAGGAACTAATATTGAAAATACAAATTACGTTTTAAACTTACATGGATTTATTGGGTATTTTGATTCATTAAAAAACAGTCAATATAAGTTAGATGTAGTAGCTCCATCAAAATTTGCTAGAACTTCAGCTTTACAAGAAGTTGGAACTAAAACCAGTAAAGATGGTGCTTCTTTAACAACCAGTTATTTTGCTCCTCGTTATTTTGATATAACTGATAATCCAATGTTTTATGGTGAATTAGATGTTGAAGAATTTAAAGTAGGAGATATTAAAATTGTATTAAGTGTATATTCTCCTAACAAAAAACATTCTGCTGAAAAAATTAAAGCAGTAATGGAAAAAATGATGCAAGCTCAAAAAGCTTATTTAGGAAGTGTTAATAGTACAGCTCGTTATGATATTTATTTATATTTATCAGATGGATCTGAGAAAGCACCTAAAGGATTTGGAGCTTTAGAACATCATACTTCTACTGTAGTAGTTTTACCAGAAGGAATGCCTGATAATGCTTTAGCTAAAAGTATGATTGATGTTGTGTCTCACGAGTTTTTTCATATTGTAACTCCTTTAAGTGTTCATTCTGAAGACGTACATTATTTTGATTATAACCAACCAACTTTTTCAAAGCACTTATGGATGTATGAAGGAGTAACTGAATATTTTGCAACCTTATTTCAAGTAAATCAAGGATTAGTGAATGAAGATGAGTTTTACGCGAAAGTTATGGGTAAAATTAAATCAGCTTCTGGAATGAATGATACTATGAGTTTTACTAAAATGAGTGAAAATGTTTTAGATAAACCATACGCTCCACAATATTATAATGTTTACCAAAAAGGAGCTTTAATAGGTATGTGTATTGATATTTTAATGCGTGAAGAGAGTAATGGAAATAGAGGTATTTTATCATTAATGAAAGAATTGTCTAATAAGTATGGGAAAAATAAGCCATTTGTAGATGATAATTTAATTGAAGAAATAACGGCAATGACCTATCCATCAATAGGGGCATTTCTAAATACACATGTTGTAGGAACTACTCCAATAGATTATAATACATTTTTTGCTAAAGCAGGATTAAATATTTCTGAATCTAAAGTGAAAACTAATTATATTCAAAATGATGGAGTTATGATTGTAAAAGGTGATAAACCAACTCAGAGTGTAAGGTTTACTGGAGGAGTTAAAAACAATAGCTTTTGGGCAGAAAATGGGGCGCAACCTAATGATGCTATTAAAGCAGTAGATGGAGTTGTGTTAACTAAAGAAAATGCAAATCAGATATTTAGAACAATGTATATGTGGCAGCCAGGAAAAGAAGTAGAAGTTAAATTAGAAAGAGATGGTAAAGAAGTTGTAATTAAAACAACATTAACTCAATCATATACAAAAGGAAGTAGTTTAAAAGAAAATTCAAACGCAACTCAAAAGCAAAAGGAGTTACGTAAAGTATGGTTAAAAGGATAACCTAATTTAGTTTATAAAAAAAAGGCCAATGTTAAAACATTGGCCTTTTTTTTATAAACATTTTTAAGATAAAAAACGATTGTTCAATTCAGGTGTTGGAATGTAACAAGCATCCTTTTTACCAAACCATTTGTACCTGTTTTTTGCAATATAAGAATACACTGCATCTCTAATAAAAGTAGGGGCAATAAAAAAAATACTCAATAGCTTTACTGGAATATTTAATTTCAAGGCTATTTTTAATGCGGCAGTAGATTTAGCATATATCTTTTTATCTGGAGTAAATAGTAAAATAGAGTCTACTTTATTAGTATCAATATTAAAATGACTAATAATATTCCTTCCAACTTCTCCTTGTAAGGAAGTAAATAAAAACACCTTTTTTTTATCATGTTTAATAACATATTGTACACTATTGTTGCACAAGTTACAAACACCATCAAAAAGTATTAAATAATTATTTTCAGGAATATTTGGTAGCATATTTATCTATTATAAGGAAATTCATTAATCCAATTAAAACCTCTATTAGTTAATAGGAATTTCTTTTTGTAATCTTTAGTTCTTTTTAATTTGATGGATATAGTATCTAACTTCACGGTTCCTTTTAAATAAAAATTAGTACTATCTCCTGCTGTATATTTTAAATTATAGATTTCTAAAGTATCTCTATAATTTTTTAAAATCAGTTCATTTTTTGTTGAATCAACAGTTAATTTATACCATTGACTTTTTTTGCCAATTGGTTTAATTTTTGCATATTTTTTACCATCAATCATTA
Organism: Tenacibaculum sp.; assembly: GCA_042093175.1. Classification (GTDB taxonomy): domain Bacteria; phylum Bacteroidota; class Bacteroidia; order Flavobacteriales; family Flavobacteriaceae; genus Polaribacter. The sequence continues at coordinate 8,932 of JBELFC010000055.1, forward strand.
AGTATTTCCATTTCTTTATTTTTTTAGAAGAAGAGATTAATGTATCGTTTAATTTAAATTCATCTACTTCATAAAGCCCTCTTAATATACTTTTGGAACTATTACCATAGTATTTTTCTTTAGATTCTAAAGTGCTATAAGTACCGTATCCTAAAACGTAAGCTAAAAGTAATACTTTAAAAGCTAACATGGCTTTACTAATACCTTTTTTTAATATAGGTTTATATATATCAGTAAGAGCAATAGGAGCTCTTAAAAAGAAAAATTCCCATAAAGTTTTAAAATTTCTTGCTATTAAAAATGCACACATTAAAAATAAATGTGTAGAAAGTATTTTTACAGGAACATCATAAAAATAATTTACAGCCATAACATTTGCTGTAGTCATTAGCGTGATAATTAATCCAAAAGTTAGTGTTCTTCTAAATAAAAGTAGCACAGCTGCAACTTCAGCAATTCCCATAAATAAATTATAGCCTTTAGAAAAACCTAAGAAAGTCCATGCTAATCCCATAGGAGAAGAATCTCCATAAGTTTGAGTTAGCCTAGACATTGATGGGGCAGAAAACTGTAGTTGTATTACTTTAACCATCCCATAATTAATTAACATTAATCCTACATAACAGCGCACTGCTAGTGTTAACCAATAATACATTTTTGAATAGCTTTTAGTTTTTTTATCTAAAAAAGACCATACTATTGTTGATAACAGAGCTATAAGAGCAATTGTGAAAATTAATGTATAATCGTAAGTAGTATCTCCACTTCCGTTAGGACCCACTCTAATTTTATAAGTAATTCCTAAAATGTTTTTACCTACCCAAGGAATAAAATTATGTAAAAACTTATTGAAAAGTTCGCTAATGTAGCCAAAAAAAGGATAAGCGCCATTATTCTTAAAAAGGATAAATAAGGTAAAATAAGTAAAGAAAAAACGAAATAATATTTTTTCAGAAATAGACCAGATATTAATTTTCGGAAAAGTGTTCATGATTTTTAATAATTGATAAAATATAACTTTCGAAGTTACTTTTCAATTATAAAAAATAATTGTACTAAACGGACATTAACATTATTTTTTGTTTTTAAAATAAATTTCTTTTTTAGATAAAACACTTACGTTTTTAAAAAAACGTTTTGGGGTCTCACCAGAGAGCTTTTTAAACATTTTATTGAAAAAAGCTTGGTCATAAAATCCTAAATCAAAAGCAATATCAGAAAGTTTAAAACAAGAATTTTTAGCTTTTATTTTTTTTAGAGAGTTTCGAAATTTAATGTTTTTTCTTAAAATGGAAGGAGTAGTTCCACAGTGTGTTAAAAAAAGACGATATAGTTTTTTATAACTACAATTACATTTTTTAGCTATTTCATGAATAGTTAATACATTACTATTCATTAAAGAAATACTTTTTAAAATAATTTCTAAATCTTTTTTTTCATTCAGTTTAGTAAGCAGAAAGTCCTCAATTAATTTAATTTTATCGATCTCTGATTTATGGAAAAAAGTAGTGTTGTTTTTTAAGAAATCGTCAAACTCTTCAATTTGAAAAAAAGGTATACCATTATAATTTTTAGTAATAAATTGAGATAAACCAAAAGCTTTGAAAATAATTACAAATTCCTTTACAACTCCTTTGTTGTTTACAAATAATGGAGTTGTAAACTTATTTAAAGCAGTAAAAGAATTTGAAAAAGAGGAGTTTTCTGTTATTGTAATTTCATTATTAGAATACGTTACATCAGCCTTTTCAAAAAGGCAAACAACATTACAGTCTGAAGGATAGGCGTAATATGCTTCATTGTTTAATTCTAATTCATAATAAAACAGAATGTATTTTTCTAAACAAGGATTCGGTTTTATTGTTTTTATCTCCACTTACTTTGTATTATTTGTTTTTTTAAGAGTTATAAGTTTCGTATCATTCTTTTTCTTACTAAAAAACTAAAGACTATTAATAAAATGATAGTAATTAATAGTTTAGCAATATAAATAGAATTATGTGTTAAGGCTCCAAAATAATCAACAAAAGGTATTCTATTGATGTTGGCATAGGTGATCATGAAAAATAATACTTCAAATAATTTCTTTCCTTTTGTTAGGATTCCTAAAAAAATGGCTGTTAATGCAATAAAGGTAGCTCCTAAAATAATTGAACTAAAAGCTAGAACGTTGCCATGTATTATTAAACGAATATATAAAGGACTTGCTAATAATAAAAGTAAGAAAATACTTGCTGAAATTTGAGAAAATAATAAACGAGAAAGAGGTTTATATGATGAGAAAGAAAAATAATAAATACCATTTTCAGTTTCTTTTGTTGAAACATCTGATAGCCTACCTACTTGTAAAAACCATAAAAGAGGTAAAATAAATTGATGAGCAATTTGTAAAGGGGTTAGTAATAATGAAATCATTCCTGCAAAATTAATAAGCCATAACCATGTTTTTCCTTTTCTAGTTAATAAGAGAAATTCGGTTTTTAGTAATGGGAAAATTTTGTAATTAGATTTAACCATTGGTAAATTAAGTAGAGTAACATCTTTGTATAAAGATTTTTGTTTAGGTTTGATTTTAGATGGTTTATTTGAACTTTTTTCTTTTAAATTAAAACGATGAAAAAATAAAGAAGTAATTGCTATTGCTCCGATAGAAAAAAGAACCCATGCTAAACGACTTAAAATAAAAGTCGTTGGAAATGTTATTCCATCAAATTGAAATTTTTTAGCTTTTTTTACATTTCCTAAAACATAACCAATACTTAGTTCTTTAGTTTTTTTCGCATTGGTAATCTTTCTAACTTGATTTTCCATATTATGCATTACTATTTCTGTACCTAAGATATCTAATGAAAAATTGTTTTGATTCTTTTTGTTAGATAGCATCAGTAGCGAGAATAAAAAGAAGAAACCGATATTTTGTAAAACAGAATACTTCCCTAAAAAAACTTCAAAAATAACAGCGATACATGAAATGAAAAAAAGAGCAGGTATTGTTATTATGAAATAAGGTTTTATAAAATGAAGAATTTTAAAAGGGAAACCGTCATTGTAGAAAAAGAAAAGTATACTACTCATGATAAAGATGGTACATAAAATGGCTAGTAAAACTAAAAAATTACTTAAAACTTTAGAAAATAAATAGTTGAAGTTTTCAATTTTAGTAGAAGCAATAATTTGGCCTACTTTTGTATCTAAATCAGTTTTAATACTATTGTTAATTAAGTAAAATCCAATTAAAGACAGAAAAAGACTTGACATGATTGCAGTAACATAACCAAACCAGGCAGCGTTATAAGTACCAATATAATTAGCAATTCGTATAGTTGAATAATTAGCATTAGGTTCAGGAATAAAAGTGTATGCAATTGCTAAACTAGCACAAAGTGTAATTAAAAAAGCATAGCTTCTTGTACGTTGTAAATAATCTAATTTTATAATGGTAAAGAATGATTTCATAATTAATTAGTTTTAGTTAAGTATAAATAGGCATCTTCTAAATTAGCTTGCTGTTTTATGGCATTACTATCAGGTTTTTCAGAAATATATCTAACAATTAAATCGCCGTTTTTACGTGTGGTACTTACTATAATATGTGAGTTTTTGAACGCTGTATAATCTTCTTTCGTAATTTTAGTTTCATAAACTTTATCCTGAACTTTTCTTATGATATTTTCTTGATGACCTTTTACTATCAAAGAACCATTTTTAAGTATAGCAACTTCATCAGCAATTGTATCAATATCAGAAACAATATGAGAAGATAAAATAACAATACAGTTGTTTGCTAAGTCTGAAATTAAATTACGAAAACGAACACGTTCTTCAGGATCTAAGCCAACAGTAGGTTCATCAAAGATTAAAATTTTAGGGTTATTTATTAAAGCTTGTGCAATACCTACACGTTGTTTCATGCCTCCTGAATAACTGCCTATAGGTTTTTTTGCAGCGTCAATTAAATTTAAACCTTCTAATAATTGTGTTATTCTTGGTTGTAGATTGTTACCACCTACTCCTTTCATTGCAGCCATGTATTCTAAAAATTCATAAGCATTTAAATTTGGGTATACTCCGAAGTCTTGTGGCAGAAAACCTAATTGTTTTCGTATATAGTTTGCGTCTTTAGTAATGTTATTTTTATTTAATAAAATAGTTCCATTAGAAGGTTTACTTACGGTTGCAATCATTTTTAGTAAGGTGGATTTTCCAGCACCATTAGGCCCTAATAATCCTAAGATCCCTTTTTCAATAGTCATTGAAAAATCTTTTAAACCGAACTTTTCTTTGTTATATTTTTTTGATATATTTTGTATTTCTAATTTCATTTTTTTATGATTTTATAAGTTTAATAGTAGTTTCTAACCCATTTTGTCTAAAAATTAATTCTTGAGGTTTTTCAGGATTTACTTCTAGTTCTACACCAAAACTGCCATTATATAATTTGTTTTTTTCTTTACTTATTAAAATAACTTGGGCTCCTTGAGCTAAAAAATAAAGATGATTATTTTCTTTTTTAATTTCCATTGTCATTTTCATTCCATGTGAATTAAATAGGTATTTACCTAATACATTTTTGAAATCTGAAGTAATATTTTTATTGAAAGAGATAGTATCTGTTTTACCATCTATAAAATTGAAAAGCTCATTTTTAAGCATTTTATTAAAAGGTATTATACGAGCATTACTAAATAGAAGAATTAAGTTTTTATTTTTAGGATTGTAATATTCTCTAAAAGAATATCCAATGTTGTTACCACCATGGCCAACATATCCATCTTTAAATTTCATAATTCCCAAACCATAATTTGCATCATCAAAAGCAGTAAACTTTTGTAAAGATTTTTCAGAAACCAATGTTCTTTTTTCAAATAAGTGATTGTAAAACTTTGACATGTCGTTTAAATTAGAAGCAACACATCCAGCAGCATATGCATAATTAGCAAAGAACCTATAATCTAAATACGATGTTACATCTTCTTTTTTATGAATAGGTTTTGCTAAATTTTTTAATTTTTTTGATACATAAGGATAGGTTTTTGTCATGTTACAAGGGGTGAAAATTCTTTCTTGTAATAAGTTAAAATAACTTTTATCGTTTACTTTTTCTAAAAGATGACCTAATAGAATATAATTAGTATTGCAGTAATCATACTTCCCAATTTTTTTAGGATTACTTTTAGGTATTTTATTAAGGAAATTTGAATTATAAAAAGAATCACTTTTAGTATAAAAGTCTTTTTCAAAATCTTTCCCTACAATTTCTCCCAAACCACTTCTATGTCTTAGTAATGTTTCAATAGTTAAACTACCATCAACATTTTTAATTGGTTGTAAATAAGTACCAATCGAATCCGATAATTTTATTGTTCCTTTTTCAACTTCTTGTAAAAGTAAAATAGCAGTCATTTTTTTAGTAGCGCTTCCAATATTAAAAATAGTATGACTATTAAAATTGTATTTACCAGTATTTGCAATTGTTGTTTTACCGTTTTGCTCAACTAATACGGCAACTCCTTGATTTAGTTCCTTAATATAAGGAGTGTATTTGTCTAATTGAGACTGTAATGATTGTGCATAAATAACAGTAGATATTATGCTAAAAAGGAAAATTAAGATTGATTTGTAAAATTTCATAATTAATAGTTTTTTTAATGAACACTTCAAAAGTCAATCAAAAGTTGTGTTGAAAAAAAGAAGAATGATAAACCTTCTTTAAAAAATGATAAAGGTGATTTTTACGATAATCATTAGTTGGAGTATGTTCAAATAAAAAAAAGTATCTTTCATCATTAAAAAATGCTTTTTTTGTAAGTATGATGTATGTTTGAAGGATGTTTTAAATAAAGAATATGAAGAAATTTGATACTTGGATTGATAATAAAGTAATACAGAATATTTTTGTTTGGGGTTGCTTATTCTTAGTATTAGTAGGTGGTATACAATCAGAAAATAGGTTATCTGCAGCTTTTTATGCTGTTTTATTTATTGTACCAACTATTTACTCAACTAACTATTTCATTTTACCCTTTTTTAATAAAAAAAAAATTACCTTTTTTATACTCTTTATATTAAATGGAATTATTTTTACAATTGTTCCTGTATACCTTATAAGTAAATCTTTAAAGCAAACATTAAGTTTAAAAATGTTTTTAAATCTTTTTGGATTTGTATTATTAGCAATGGTTTTTGGGATGGCTATAAAAATAGCTAGAGATAGTTTTTCTCGCCGTCAGCAAGAAAAAGAAGCTGAGTTAAAGTTATTGAAAGCACAGTTAAATCCACATTTTTTGTTTAATACATTAAATAATTTATATGGATTATCGGTTATTAAATCAGATAAATTACCAAGTTTAATGTTAAAGCTCTCTGATTTATTACGTTATAGTTTATATGAAACAAAGGAGGTTTACGTAGCACTTGAAAAAGAATTAAGTTACCTTCAAAATTATGTTTCTTTAGAAAAAATAAGGTTAGAAGAACAATCAGAAATTAATTTTGAAATAAAAGGGAATTATTCAGGAAAACAAATTGCACCTATGCTCTTAATTGTTTTTGTAGAAAATGCATTTAAACATTTAGGAGCTAGTTTAGATGAAAAAAGTAATGTTAAGGTACTTGTTAATATTACTGATGAAAATTTAAAATTTGAATGTGTAAATTCAATAGATTCTGATTTAAAATCAGAAAATTTAGAAAAGGGTAAAAGTGGAATAGGTTTGCAAAATGTTAAAAAGCGATTAAGTTTAATGTATCCTGAAACTCATAAATTAGAGATTGAAAAAACAGAAAACGAATATAAAGTTAAATTAATACTTGATTTTTAGATGGAGAACCTAAAATGTATTATAGCTGATGATGAGCCAATAGCTCGTCAAATATTAGAAAGTTATATTAAAGAATTACCAAACTTAGAGTTAATATCATCGTGTAAAAATTCGTTTGAAGTAATGGCTGTTTTAGAAGAAAAAGAAGTAGATCTGCTTTTTTTAGATATTAATATGCCTAAACTTTCAGGTTTAAGTTTGTTAAAAACATTACAACAAAAACCATCAGTAATAATTACTACTGCATATCCAGAATATGCGGTTGAAGGTTTTGAATTATCTGTAACTGATTATTTGTTAAAACCTTTTTCGTTTGAACGTTTTTTTCAAGCTGTTTTAAAAATAAATAAAAAGGAGGATAGAAAGTCAAAAGTGATTGCCAATAGTAAAGAGCAAGAAAATAATTCGATTTTTGTAAAAAGTGATAAAAAAATTATTAAACTTAATTTTGATGAAATTAATTATATTGAGGCTTATGGAAATTATATAAAAATTTATACTGATAAAAGAATTCTTACTCCACAAACACTTACTGATTTTTTAAAGAAACTTCCTGATAACTTTATAAGAATTCATAAATCATTTGCTATTAATTTTAATAAAATAGAAATGATAGATGGTAATCAAATTATTTTACAAAACAGCCTTAAACTAGCTATTGGGAAATCTTTTCGAAAAGAACTTTTACAAAGAATAGATAAAGGTTTAGACTAAATTAGTCAATAACAATAGTTTTCTTATTTTTGTTGCTATTAAAACAAAAAAATGTCAAAAAAGAACATAGCGATCCTAACAGTAATTTTAGCAATTTTAATTGATCAAATAAGTAAAATATATGTGAAAACACATTTTACTTTAGGTGAAGAGGTAGTCGTTTTTAGCGACTGGTTTAAAATTCACTTTACTGAAAATAATGGAATGGCTTGGGGTTTTGAGTTTGGTGGTAAGTCTGGGAAATTATTTTTAACGTTATTTAGATTAGTAGCCGTAACAGGAATTATATATTGGCTTATTCAAAGTATAAAAAGTAAAACGCATAATGCAGTAATTATAGCTATAGCCTTAATTTTAGCTGGTGCAGTTGGTAATATTATAGATTCGGTGTTCTATGGAGTTATTTTTGATTCTTCTATGCATAAAGTAGCTACGTTGTTTGCTGATAAACCTTATGGAGAATTATTTTATGGAAAAGTAGTTGATATGCTTTATTTTCCAATATATGAAGGTGAAAGTTTTACTTTTTTTAATGCTATTTTTAACGGGGCGGATTCTTGGATTACCATAGGGGTAATTTTACTTTTTATATTTAATAAACAAGCATTTCCTAAAGAAAACTAGTCTTAATTTTTTTATTTTTTTTATTGCTGACTTAGAGTAGGTTAGGTGATTAATTATTTCCTTTTTTTTTGTAAATGTTAATTTTTTGTGTATATTAGCAATCAATTAGAGTAATATTGTCCCCCACACAATATTTTACACTTAAAGAAATTTACTCTTTTCATTATACTATAACTTTAGTATAATTTTTTACTTTTTACTTTTTACTGAGAATGAATAATTAAGCTTTTTAAAAGCTATTAATTATTGTTAATTAATCTAATCCCCAATTTATGATTAAAGAATATTTCTCATTCATCAGTACATTAAAAAAAGAGAGGAAACTTTTTTTAATATTTCTATTTTTTATTAGTTCAGTAGGTCAAGTTTTTTCACAAGATTGTAATGTTATTAATGATTATACAACAGTTTGTATAGGGACAACTGTTACATATCCTGCAGAAGAAATGGGAGGATCAGCAATGGTTACTAACTCAGGAAATAATTACGATTGTTTAGGTTCAACTCCTAATTCAAAGTGGTTCTTTTTTAAAGCTAGTACGGGGGGAAGTTTAAATATAGTTCAAACAAATTCTAATTCAGTTGATGTTGATGGCGCTATATGGGGGCCTTTCGATAGTATTAGTGATATGACTACTCAATGTGATTCTTATGGAACACCTTTGGCATGTGATTATTTAGCAGCTGCGGGCTTTAATTTTAATATTACTGCTACAGCAGGTAAGTATTATGCATTATTAGTAGCGAACTTTTCAGGAACGGCAACAGATATTACACTTGCTGACAACACTGGTACTCCTAGTACAGCAACTACAGATTGTTCACCAGATATTAATGTAATTAAAAGCGTAGATGTATCAAGTGCTGATGAAGGAGATACAGTTACTTGGACAATACAAGCAACAAATAAAGGAGTAGGTACAGCAACTAATGTTAATATTACTGATGTATTACCAAGTAATATTACTTATTCAAGTCATTCAGGGGGAACTTATAATTCAGTATCTGGGCTTTGGAACGTAGGAACGTTAACTGCAAGTCAAGTGGCAACTCTCACAATAGTTACTACAGTGAATTCTGGTATAGGACCAGTTACTGTTACAAATACAGTAACTAATATAACATCAACAGAGACTCAATCAAGTAATTTTGTAGATGTTTTAAGTGCTTCTGTAAATATATTAGATCCCTGTACAAGTGGCGCTATTGTAGGTACACCCACAGCAAATGACCCAGATGCAGATGGTATAAATAATGTATGTGATTTAGATGATGATAATGATGGGATATTAGATATTAATGAAAGAACGTGTTATGCTTTTTCTGATGATTTTGGAACGGGAACTGGTAGTCCAGCTACTAGTCATCCTAACGTGCCAGCAGCTAATGTAGCTAATGTTAGGGTAGGTACCAATACAGATTTTGCAGGTCAATCTTGGTATCAACCAAATTCAGCTGCAGATGCAACTGGTAATACAGAAGGTAAATATTTAGCGTTAGATAATCCAATAGGTGTAGCTCCAGTTTTGGTTTATCAAGAAAATATAACTGTGCAAGCTAATCAACAATACTCTTATAGCTTATTTGCAGTAGCTGCCAAAGAAGAAAGTGGTCAGCCAGCTAGTGCTTATCCTGATGTTAGGATGCAAATTAAAGATGGGGTTGGAACTGTTTTACAAACGATCAATACCGGAACTTTAACTTTGGCTTGGCAACGATTTGAATTTTTGTTTACTTCAACAACAACAACGGTTACTGTAGAAATATATAATAATAATGCTGATGCAGCATATAATACTTTATTACTAGATGAGATTGCTATTTCTTTAATTTCATGTGATACAGATAAAGACGGAACACCTGATTATTTAGATACAGATAGTGATAATGATGGCTGTCCAGATTCAGTAGAGTCTGGAGGAACGGATGCTACTAAAGATGGGGTATTAGATGGAACAGGTTTTGATAGTAGTGGTCGAGTAACTGGAGGAACAGGAGGTTATAATGGTGCAAATGGAACTGAAATTATTAGTGATGTGATTTCGAACGTTGCCATAACACCTGATCCGGCTTCAGTTTGTACTGGAAGTAATATAACATTAACAGCTAC
>JBELFC010000056.1:0-13172 GCA_042093175.1 Tenacibaculum sp.
TTCCATTAATTGTTAAATTAGCATTAGTAACAACTGGATCTTCTCCCAAAGTTTGATCTCCACCGCCACCTTCTACATATTCATTATCCCAATTTAAGGTTGAATTACTAGTTGTACAAGTTCCTAATTCATTAATATCTAATATCCCATCATTATCATCATCATAGTCACAACCATCAGGTACTGTATCGCCGTCAGCATTATTATTATCATCAAAACCATTACATATATCAGAACCATCAGCTACACCATCTCCATCAGTATCGGTTACAGGGACAGTTCCTGAATATTCAATTTGACTAAAAGGAGTACTTGTGTTAACAAATCCATTACAGTTATACTCAGTAAAAACTACTCTTACAACCCCTGTAAAAGTAGCTGTATAACTAACACTTGATTGAGTACCACAACTATCATCATTATAAGCTAAAAAACCTCCAGTTCCATTATTATACAGAGATAATTGAGTATCATAAGTCGCTTCTCCACAGGTATTAACATTATAGACACCTCCTGACACAACGTTCATTAGAAAATATCCACCAGCGTAATAATTAGGAGTTAATTGAGTAGCTACTGTTGGTGTTACAGTTAAACCAGTATTATACCATGTAAACCCTGTTCCTCCATTAGAATCGAACCCACATTGACTGTAAGAATTAAAAGAAAACAAAAAAGAAAACAAGAAAAATAACACCAAAGCTGCGTTAACTCTTATTCTTGAAAAGTAATACTTCTCCATATAAATTGAATTTAGTATATATTGTTACAACACTATATTTAGTGTTATTTTAATTTTAATAAATTACATGGAGGGCATAAAAAAGCCCCCAAAAAAATACATTTAGTCGTTTAAACGACAAATCTATAGTTTGGGGGGACGTTTCTAATAAACGATGCAAATATAATTAACTTTTATTTACATCCTACATTTTTTTTAGAAACTTTTATAAAAAAAACATTTTACAACGATAATTAAAAACTATATAAAAATAAAATACGATATTTAAAAACTATAAAAATGAGCCCCATAAAAGAGTTTTAATGGGTTTTTATAAAAAAAACAACCAACAACATTACTTGTTTAAAAAAAACAACCAAAACCCCTTATAATCACGTTTTGTTTTTTAAAACTTCAAAAAAACTTAAAACCGAAACTACATCTTCCTTTTTAGTAAACCTACTAAAAGAAAAACGCACTGAAGTTTTTTCAGCTTCTATTTTATCTAAAAAACCATTCAAAACATGAGACCCCTTATCACTTCCACTTTGACAAGCACTTCCTCCGGAAACAGAAATCCCAAATAAATCTAAATTAAAAAGCAATAACTTATCAGTAAATGGAAATCTTACATTTAAAACAGTATAGGTACTTTTTTCCATTTTATCAGACAAACCATTAAATTGAATTTCAGAAAATAGTTCACTAAACCCATCAATCAATTGTTTTTTTATATCTTTAATATATATGGTATCTTTTTCAATTCTTTTCATCGCGATATCTAACGCCTTTTCCATTCCAAGAATTGAATGTACATTTTCAGTACTAGAACGACTACCTCTCTCTTGGTCACCTCCATGAAACATAGGGTAAACACCAATATCTTTCTTCACATAAGCAAATCCAACTCCTTTAGGCCCATGAAATTTATGAGCACTTGCCGTTATAAAATCTATAGGGACTTCTTTTAAATCCAACTCATAATGTCCTATTCCCTGAACTGTATCAGAATGAAATAGTGCACCATTAATTTCACATAATTTAGCAACCTCTTTAATTGGCAACAAATTACCAATCTCATTATTCACCCACATTAAACTAACTAAAACTTTTGTCTCTATATTCTCTAAAACACTAGCTAACCCATTTAAATCAATACCACCATCATCATTCACTTTCAAATAAACAACATTTACCCCATACTTGCTTTTCAAAAATTCAACAGTATGTAAAACCGCATGATGTTCAATTTTAGTAGTAACAATAGTTTGTACACCTAAATTAACTACTGCATTTTGCAGTATCAAGTTATCAGCCTCTGTTCCTCCCGAGGTGAATATTATTTCTCTTGCAGACACATTAAAGTGTTTCGCTATATTTTTTCTTGCTGTTTCAACTGAAACTTTTGCTGTTCTACCAAACTGATGTATTGATGATGGATTACCAAAATTAACACGCATTGAATCAGCCATTAACTCTATTACCTCAGGCAACATAGGTGTAGTAGCCGCATTATCTAGATAAATTCTTTTCATTCTACAAAAGTAATACTAATTAGGGTTTTGATACACATAAACTTCAGTTGCTCCCATTCCATATTTCTGATAAGAAGCTTCGTAATACTTCACTGGATATCTATTTAATAAATAATTTAATTCAGTTTTTAAAACTCCTTCTCCAACACCATGAATAAATACAATTTTTGATATCTTTTTAGACAAACAATATTCTAATTTCTGTTTAGCTTTTTCTATTTGAAACGAAAGTATATCATAATTATCCATACCTCTTGTAGATTTTAATAATTTCTCTGCATGCAAATCAACCTCCATCACAACTTCGTTTTTAGATTTCACAAAGTTGCTTTTTTTAGATCTTTCTTTACCTATCTTATCTTTTAAAATAGTATTATTTATATTAAGGTACTTACTTAACTCTTTCTGTTCAACTCCAATTTTCACTAATTCAGTTTTTAAAAACTGATACTCCATCCCGTCTTCACCTTTCACCAACACCAAATCATCCTGAAACCCAAAAATTTCTCCTCGTACAACATCATCTATAACAACTACTTTGTTTCCAATTTCAAAACACATAATTAACTATTATTTAATTTACCATAAAGCTTTAACACTTACTTTTGGCGATATTTTAATTTGCAAAAGAACATTAAAAAAATGATTAACACTAAAAACACTGATACAAAAATTTTCTTTGAAGAAGCAAAAAGAGATTTGGTTTTAAGTGATGAGCGAAAAGAGCTATTAATAAAAATTGCTGACACCATTATTGACGAATATTTTGAACGTGATAAACTTAACTTAAACTTTATCTGTACTCACAACTCCAGAAGGAGTCAATTTGCTCAAGTATGGAGTTTTTTTGCTATTAATTATTTTTCAATTGAAAACATTTTTTCTTTCTCTGGAGGAACAGAAACAACTGCTTTCCATAGAAACACCGTAAGAGCCTTGCAAAGAAATGGTTTTGAGTTTAACGTTGATAATTTTTCACATCAAAACCCTAAGTATTTAATTTCTTTTGATGGCTGCAAAGATCCTTTAATGGCTTTTTCAAAAGTTTTTGACAATACACATAACGATTATCCTTATATAGCTATTACTACTTGTGATAGTGCTGATGAAAACTGTCCTTTTATTCCTGATGCTATTGAACGGTTTCATCTACCATTTACTGACCCTAAGATATCTGATCAAAGGGAAGACACTAAAGAAACCTATTTAGCATCTAGCAAAAAAATAGCAGGTGAAATATTTTTTATTTTTGAAGAAGTAAAGAAAAACATCACAAACTAAAAACACAGATTAAGGTATAAATAAAAGTTATACCTTAATGTTTTTATCATAAGGAATACTTTTTAAAATGTGATTTATCACATTTACCCTTGCTATCGTTTTTCTATTAGCTCTAATTACTTTCCAGGGTGATACCACTGTATTTGTTTTAGAGAACATTGTTCTTTTATATCCAGTGTAATCATCCCACAATTCCTGTGCTTTTTCATCAACAGGTGTCATTTTCCATTGTTTCAATGGATCATTTTTAATATCATTAAATCTTTTTGCTTGCTCCCTTTTATTTATTGACATGTAAATTTTAACTAAACGAATACCAGATTCTAAAATCATTCGTTCAAAATCATTCACCTGATTCATAAACACATTGTACTCATGTTCAGTACAAAAACCATTCACTGGCTCAACCACTGCCCTATTATACCAACTCCTATCAAAAAAAACCATTTCCCCTGCTTTAGGAAAACGCTCTACATATCGTTGAAAATACCACTGAGTTCTTTCATCTTCATTTGGTTTTGGCAAGGCAACTATTCGCATATGCCTAGGATTTATTCGTTCAGTAATCCTTCTTATAGCACCACCTTTTCCGGCAGCATCTCTACCTTCAAAAATAACAATAATACGCTCATCTTTTTCGATAGCCCACGTTTGTAGCTTAATCAACTCTAATTGTAACTTTTTTAACTTTCGCTCATAATCAACATAACGAATTGCCCGTTCAATATTATAAGGTTCTTTTGATAAAATTGCCTTTAAGCCTCTATTGGAATTAAGTTTATTAGCGTCTTTTTGTGTTAAGTTTTCCATAATTAATCTAAATGATTTACTGAACGGTAATAACGCATTACCACATTAGGATCAGGATTTAATATTGTGTTAGCATCTTCTTTTCCTTCATAATTGAATTGTGATAATACATGACGCATACACTCTACCCTTGCTTTTTTCTTATCATTCGTTTTCACAACAATCCAAGGACTATATGTTGTATGTGTTTTACTAAACATTTGATCTTTATAAAACGTGTACTTATCCCACAACTCTTGCCCTTTTTTATCTACAGGACTAAATTTCCACCTTTTTAATGGATTTTTATTTCGAGAATCAAAACGCCTTAACTGTTCTTCCTTTGAAATAGATAGCCAAAACTTAATTATAGTTACCCCATCTTCATACAACATATGCTCAAACTCTGGCACTTGCACTAAGAATTTTTTATATTGATTTTCGCTACAAAAACCCATAACTGGCTCAACTACTGCTCTATTATACCAGCTTCTATCAAAAAAAACTATTTCACCAGGATTTGGTAATTCTTTAATATATCGTTGAAAATACCACTGCCCCTTTTCTACCTCGGTAGGTTTATTCAATGCTACCAATCGCATTGACCTAGGGTTTAAATGCTCCATAAAACGACGAATACTTCCACCTTTACCAGCTGCATCTCTACCTTCAAAAATAACAGCTACTCTTTTATTATTTTTAGCAACCCATTGTTGAAGTTTTACTAACTCAATCTGAAGCTTTTTAAGTTCATTTTCATAATTTATTTTAACTTCAACCTTATCTATAGAAATTCCTTTTTCCTTTATTAGCTCCCTTAATTCATCATTTGTGGAAACATTTTGGAAATCTCGTATAGTCAATTTTGGTTTTTCTTCCATATATAATAAAAAAATATAATATTTGCAGTTAGATTGTAGTATTGCTAAAATAAGATGATATTTACTTTTATGAAAAAAATTATTGCTTTTTTATTGATCTTATTTTCCCTTTCTTCTTTTAGTCAGCGTAAGTATGATAAAGAATTTAGTTTTTCAAACGATAATGACCTTTTCATATCTTTAAGCCAAGACAGGTATTATACTAACGGGATGTTTTTCACATATCGCTATTTAAGTAACAAAACTAGTAAAAAAATAGAGAAAAAAATATATGAATTACAGTTAGGGCATAAAATGTATACTCCTTACAAAGCTACTGTACAAACCCTTGGAGAACACGACAGACCTTTTGCTTCATATATATATGGTAGTTTTGGAATTAATTATTTCGTTAAAGAAAATAATATTTTAAAAACCTCAATAGAAATTGGTAGTATTGGCCCAGCATCTTTAGGACAAGAATTACAAGATTTTATTCATGACATTTATGGTTTTAGAAAAGCTATTGGATGGAAATATCAAATAAAAAATGCTTTTGCTTTAAACCTTAACACAAGTTTTACTACACAAATACTCAAAGACAAATCAAACAATTATGATTTAAACTGGACAAGCAACGCTTCCTTTGGTACAGTTTTCACTAACATATCTTCAGGGTTTTATGGTAGAATTGGCTTAAAACCACTTCAAAACCTAGTTAATTCAATAGCATTTAACAGCAATTTAAATGCTAAGAATTCTAAATACAATAATGAAATAGAATCTTTCATATACATAAAACCAATGGTTAGCTATGTGCTTTATGACGCAACAATTCAAGGTAGCTTCTTAAACACCCGTAGCCCAATTACGTACTCGGTTATGCCTTTTAAATTTTCAACTGAAATTGGCATCCGTTTTACTGCAAATCGTTTTAACTTAGGATACACCATATATTACCATACTAAAAAACTAAAAAGCCTTCAAGTACCGACAGGAAATTTTTATGGAAACATCCAAATAAACTATCAATTTAATTAGTTTGTAAAATAAATTTTTAAAATCGTCAAATTAAGATATATTTGTAGTTCTAATCATTAGAAACTTAATCAATGAAATTTATCGTATCTAGCTCTCAATTATTAAAACAATTACAAGTTTTAGGAGGAGTTATAAACAGTAATAATACGCTACCTATTTTAGATAATTTCTTATTTGAATTATCTGAAAATCAATTAAAAATATCATCATCAGATTTAGAAACTACAATGAGTGCTGTTGTAGAAGTTGAAAGTACCGATGCTGGAGCTATTGCAATTAATGCTCGTTTATTATTGGATACTTTAAAGACTTTTCCTGATCAGCCACTTACTTTTAAAACTGAAGGTGATAGCACTATTGAAATTATTTCTGAACAAGGAAAATATGACATGGCTTATTTTAACGGAGAAGAATTTCCAAAGGCTGTTGAATTACCATCTCCAAGTAGCACTGAAATACCATCACATATTTTAGCTACAGCAATTACTAAAACCATTTTTGCCGCTGGTAATGATGATTTAAGACCAGTAATGAGTGGTGTGTTTTTTCAGTTCAACTCGAAAGAATTAACATTTGTTGCTACCGATGCTCATAAACTTGTAAAATACACTCGTAAAGATGTTACTGCCGATAAATCAGCAGAGTTTATAATGCCGAAAAAACCTTTAAACTTATTAAAAGGTATTTTAGGTGGTTCAGAAGAAAATGTAACCATAGAATATAACGACACCAACGCTAAATTTACATTTGACAATGTATTATTAATTTGTCGCTTAATTGATGGTAAATATCCAAATTACGAGGCTGTAATACCTAAAGAAAATCCAAATAAGTTGACTGTTGACAGAGCTTCATTCTTAAACTCTGTACGTCGTGTTTCAATATTCTCTAGTAAAACAACTCACCAAATACGTTTAAAAATGGCTGGTACTGAGTTAAATATTTCTGCTGAAGATTTAGATTACTCTAATAAAGCTGATGAACGATTACTTTGTGATTATCAAGGAGACGACATGCAAATTGGATTTAACTCTCGTTTTTTAAGTGAAATGTTAAACAATTTAAACTCAAATGATGTGTTAATTGAAATGAGTTTACCTAATAGAGCTGGGATTTTAACTCCAATCGACGGTACAGAAGAAGGAGAGCAAGTTACTATGCTAGTAATGCCAGTTATGTTGAATAGCTAGCATTTTAAAAATATATAAAAAAAAGACCGTTTAAATTTAAACGGTCTTTTTTTTATAACATAGGTTTTTAGTAGTTTACAACCTTAAATGCAGTATTCCCATACCATTCAGCCCAATGTTCAGTATAACCTTCTACAGGTATATAATGGAACAAGGCAGGGTTACCTACACAAAATTCATAAACCTTCATCACTTCATTTGTATGATTTGATATATTATCAAATAAAGGATTTCTGTTCATTCTGAAATTAGTTCCCACAATTCTTGCTTGATAAGCCACTCCAAACTTAAGCCTATTGTTTGTTTTAACGGTTACCCACGCATTCCAAAACCACACTTGCCTATATTGTTCTGTTTTGGTTTTTGCGCCAATAGAACTATAAAAATACCAATGTTGATCAAATTGTTCAAGCCTCATTCTTACGCTTCTGTCATTTAAAAATGGCTCATGATTAACAACTCCTCTTGAAAAATATTCTTTTTCATTATTACCATGCTTATATACTTTCAAAAACTTATTATATACGATCGTTTTTTGATTAGAAACTTTAACTTTACCTAGCTTGTAATCTGCCAAGAATGATTCAATTCCACTTTCATTTCCACTCTTATAAGTATAAACAAAATCACCATCTATTCTATAAATAGATCCCTCAATACTAATTTCTCCATTTTTATTTAATAGATATAACAACATACTATCACTAGAATTCACTTCTGCTATTTCTTCTTTATTCAACTGGTAATTTTTAGCTTCTTTAGCTTCAATATTATACGCTAACAATAAAGAGACCCTTCCACTTCTATCAAAATCTGATTTAGACAACTCTATCAAATCTTTATTAGATTCAATACTTTCTTTGATAAAATACTCCAATTCTTTAAAAGATGAAAAAGATAATGTTCTCCCATCTTCTTTAGAAATAACTTTAATTTCGTTTTCTTTTTTTTCTTCTTTAATTTCTTCCTCTTGACAAGAAATAATCATGATACTTAACATGATTAACGCAATAGTTTTTTTCATAAAAATAATGTTTAATAGTTTTACCTACTCATACGCTTTTCGGCATCCGCGATAGATTTCAAATTCAAACCTATCACTAACTAAAAATAATTACCAGTATAAGTTTCCGTAGTAAGCATTTATATTTCCTAATGAACATTCAATAAACTAATTTTTGAAACACATTGATAAAAACTTTAAACAACAAAATAACTTGTAATATTTCTTATTTTTTTCAATCATACTTAATCAAAAAAATTACTGAATTTTAAAATAAAATATTTTAAATAAAAAAAAAAAATTCATCTAAGTGCTCTTAAAACATCTTAAAACACAGTTAATAAACACTTAAAAATGAGGCTATTGTTTTTTGTTAACATCTTTCGCTTTAAAAAACCATAAATAATTGTAAATTTACCTCTTTCAAACTAGACAAATTACAATGGGTAGAATTATTGCAATAGCAAATCAAAAGGGTGGTGTTGGTAAAACAACAACTACTGTTAACTTAGCTGCAGCCTTAGGGGTTTTAGAAAACAAAGTATTATTAATTGATGCTGATCCGCAAGCAAATGCTACTTCTGGTTTAGGTATAGACGTAGAAAGTATTGAAAAGGGAACTTATCAAGTTTTAGAATTAACAGTCTCTCCAAAGGATACTGTTATACAAACTACTTCTCCTAATGTAGATCTAATTCCTGCACATATTGATTTAGTTGCTATTGAAATAGAACTAGTAGACAAACAAGAAAGAGAATACATGCTAAAAAAGGCATTAGAGAGCATTAAAGATGACTATGATTATATTTTAATAGATTGTGCTCCTTCTTTAGGTTTAATAACTTTAAATTCTTTAGTTGCTGCTGATTCTGTAATTATACCAATACAATGTGAATACTTTGCTCTAGAAGGTTTAGGAAAACTATTAAACACAATAAAGAGTGTTCAAAAAATTCATAATCAAGATCTAGATATTGAAGGATTGTTATTAACAATGTTTGATTCTCGTTTACGTCTTTCAAACCAAGTTGTTGAAGAAGTACGTAAACACTTTAGTTCTATGGTATTTGAAACAATAGTTCATAGAAACATTCGCTTAAGTGAAGCTCCAAGTTATGGTGAAAGCATTATTTCTTACGATGCAACCAGTAAAGGTGCCGTAAATTACTTAAATTTGGCGAACGAAATTTTAAATAAAAAGGCATAGTATAGTAATGGCAAAAGCAACAAAAAAACAAGCTCTAGGTAGAGGGTTATCAGCATTATTAAAAGAAACAGCAGAAGTAAACTCTGCTTCCGATAAAAATGCAGATAAATTAGTAGGAAGCATCGTTGAACTAGATATTAATTCTATTGATGTTAATCCTTATCAACCAAGAACTTATTTTGATGAAGAAGCTTTACGTGAGTTGGCTAGTTCAATTAAAGAGTTAGGTGTAATCCAACCAATTACTGTTCGTAAATTAGCTAGTGACAAATTTCAGTTAGTTTCTGGTGAACGTCGTTTTAGAGCTTCTAAATTAATTGGTAACAAAACAGTTCCTGCATACATTCGCTTAGCGAATGATCAAGAAATGCTAGAAATGGCTTTAGTTGAAAATATTCAACGTAAAAACCTTGACCCTATTGAAGTAGCTTTATCATACCAACGTTTAATTGATGAAATTCAATTAACACAAGAAGAACTTAGTACTAGAGTTGGAAAAAAACGTTCTACTGTAACGAATTATTTACGTTTACTTAAGTTAGATCCTATTATTCAAACTGGTATGCGTGATGGTTTTATTTCTATGGGACATGGTAGAGCTTTAATTAACGTTGACAGTGCTACTGATCAGTTAAATATTTACGAAAAAATACTTAGAGACAAATTATCTGTTCGTCAAACTGAAGAACTTGTTAAAAACTTAAAAGCAGGTACAGTTACTAAAGCGGCTAAGAAAAAAGCGTTACCAAAATATATTTCAGAAAGCGTTAATGACTTTAATGAATACTTTGGTAATAAAATAGACGTTACTGTTAATAATCGTGGAAGAGGAAAGATATCTATCCCTTTTACTTCTGAAGAAGATTTTAATCGTATAAAAAACTTATTAAAATAAGTGTTTCAAAAAAAAATTATACTAGTATTTTTAGGTTTCTTTTTATCGTATAGCTCTTATGGTCAAAAGAAAGATACTTTGGCTATAAAAATTAAAAAATCTAGTTTTACTACTAAAAAATACAATCCCCTATCTCCATCAAAAGCAGCTTTTTATTCAGCAATTTTCCCCGGAGGTGGACAGATTTACAATAAAAAATATTGGAAAGCCCCTATTGTTTGGGGGGCTATTGGTGCTAGTATTTATTATTACACAACAAATAGTAATGAATATGATCGTTTTAGAAATGCTTTTAAGCTGAGAAAACAAGGTTTAAAAGATGAATTTACAGACAGTAATGGTGATTATATAATATCTACTGCTGGTTTAGAAAACGCTCAAAAAGTACTACGAAAAAACAGAGATTTATCTTTATTAACAGGAGTTTTGCTTTATGTTTTACAAATAGTTGAAGCAAGTGTAAATGCACATTTACTTCAATTTAACACCGATGATAACTTATCTATAAATCCAACAATCTCAACAGACCCAATGCTTATTGAGGCTCCTAAAGTTGGTTTAACGTTTAAATATTCTTTTTAAAAAAATGAAAATAGCCTTACTTGGATATGGTAGAATGGGTAAAGAAATTGAGAAAATTGCTTTACAAAGAGGCCACGAAATTGTAATTAAATACTCTGGTAGTGAAGATTATGATATAAAACTAGCAGATGTAGCTATTGATTTTAGTATTCCAGATGTAGCTTTTGCTAATATCTCTAACTGTATCAACAATACAGTTCCTGTAGTATCTGGTACCACTGGATGGTTAGATAAGTATGACAACATTGTTAACTTATGTAATGAAAAAAAAGGAGCTTTTATATATGCTTCTAATTTTAGTTTAGGTGTAAATATTTTTTTCGAACTGAATAAACAGTTAGCTAAAATGATGAGTTCTTTAGAACAATATAACATTTCTATGGAAGAGATTCATCATACAAAAAAACTAGATGCTCCAAGTGGAACTGCCATAACCCTTGCTGAAGGAATTATTGAAAATACTCATAAAACATCTTGGGAATTAGATAAACAAATTTCAGAAAACAGTATTCCAATAAAGGCTGTTCGTACACCTGATGTACCAGGAACACATACTGTTACTTATAAATCTGAAGTTGACTCGATAGATATTAAACATACGGCGCATAATAGACAAGGATTTGCTTTAGGCGCAGTTGTAGCTGCTGAATGGCTAGCAAATAAAACAGGGGTTTACACTATGAATGACGTGTTAAACTTAGGTTAAAAACGTAACTTTTTAGCTATAAAAACACTAATAAATTGACTTTTGCCCTAATAGGGAATAAAATATTGAAATTATGACATTTACTGAATGGTTTATCTTCTTTTTAATAATTCAAGCAATCCATTTTTTAGGAACTTGGAAACTATATGTAAAAGCAGGAAGGAAAGCATGGGAAGCTGCAGTACCAGTTTATAATGCTGTTGTTTTAATGCAAATACTTAATCGTCCAAAATGGTGGGTTATTTTATTATTTGTTCCTATTGTAAACTTATTGATGTTTCCTATTGTTTGGGTAGAAACCTGTAGAAGTTTCGGTTTTAATAAAGGAAAAGACACCATATTAGCAATTTTTACACTAGGTTTATATATTTACTATATAAACTATGCTACTAATAACTCTCACATAAAAAATCGTAGTTTAAAGCCACCAAATGTTGTAGATGAATGGTTAAGTTCTATTGCTTTTGCCGTAATTGCTGCCACTTTAGTGCATACTTATTTTATGCAACCTTATACTATTCCTACTTCTTCTTTAGAAAAAACATTATTAGTTGGTGATTATTTATTTGTAAGTAAATTTCATTACGGAGCACGTGTACCAATGACTACTGTAGCTGCACCGATGGCTCATGATACGATTCCTGGTTTAGGTGCTAAATCATTTTTATCTGATGATAACCCTGAAAATAAAAATAGTTGGAAAAATAAGCTTTCATTACCATACATGCGTTTACCTGCGCTTCAAAAAATTAAACGTAATGACATTGTTGTATTTAGTTGGCCTGCAGATTCTTTAAAAGCAATGTGGGGAGATAATTCAGGTAAATTCACCTATAAACCTATAGACAAACGTACAAACTATGTAAAAAGATGTGTAGGTATTGCTGGTGATAGTTTAGAAGTTCGTGATGGCTACGTATTCATTAATGGTAAAAAAACTGTTTTACCAGACAGAGCTAAGCCTCAGTGGTTTTCTTTGGTATACTCAAAAAAAGGATTACCAACTAGAATTGTTAAAAAATATGTAGCTAAAGAATTTCAAAGATCATATATAGCAAAAGTTTCAACCCAAGTTCAATTAAATGCTATTAATAATTTAGGGCAATTAAAAAGTTTAGGTGATAATACTTTTCAGGTTACAACTTTTGATTTAGAGATCTCTAGAGAATATATAAAAAGATTTAATCTTGATATCAGAGAAATCCCAACAAATGTTAGGATGATTAATCTGACAGATGAAGAAACAAATCTACTAAAAAAAGAAAATGTTGTTGATAGTATAGTTAAAAGAATTCAACCTAAAGGGTATTATGATAAATCTGTTTTCCCTCACAGCCCCAAATATGCTTGGTCTTCAGATAA
>JBELFC010000056.1:13272-19019 GCA_042093175.1 Tenacibaculum sp.
ATTATGATAAATCTGTTTTCCCTCACAGCCCCAAATATGCTTGGTCTTCAGATAACTTTGGACCTATTTACATCCCTAAAAAAGGTGTTACTGTTGAATTAAACGAAAATAGTATTCCTTTTTATGAGCAGATTATTCGTAGGTATGAAAACAACAATTTAACCATTTTTGGTGATAACATATACATTAACGGTAAAAAAGCTACATCATACACTTTTAAGCAAGATTATTACTGGATGATGGGAGATAATCGTCAAAACTCTTTAGATGCCAGAAACTGGGGATATGTACCTTTTGATCACGTGGTTGGAAAACCTGTAATGGTTTGGTTAAGTTGGGACCCTAAAGCTAAAAGTTTTGGTGAAAAATTAAAATCAATACGTTGGGATAGAATGTTTACAACTGTTGGAGGAAGTGGAAAACCAGTTTCTTATTTATGGGTTGTAATCGTATTGATTGCTGGTTATATTTTTTATAGTATTAGAAAAAGTAAAAAGAAAGCATAATGGCCCTTTTTATTCCAACTTACTTTGCTCCCATTGCGCAGTATTCTATAATTTCACAATGTGATTCTGTTACATTTGAATTTGAAGATAATTTTCAAAAACAAACCTATAGAAATCGTTGTTATATATATGGTGCAAATGGGAAACTTTCTTTAAACATACCTGTAAAACACAAACAGTCAGGAGGTAGAAAAAAAACAAAAGATGCTATGGTTGAAAATGAATTTCCATGGCAACAACAGCATTTTAAATCGTTACAATCTGCTTACCATACTTCTCCTTTTTTTGAGTTCTATGAAGACGATATTCATAAAATATTTAGTAAAAAGTATTCTTTTTTACATGATGTTGTTGTAGATACACATTTATTTGTTGCTGATGCTTTACAAATAAGTGAATCTTACTCAAAAACTACTTGTTATAATGATAACACTAAAGAAGATTTTAGAGGTTTAGCTATAGCCAAAAAAGGTATAAAAGTAGAAATGGACACTTATGTTCAAATGTTTGATGATAAACATGGCTTTATTCCAAATCTTTCCATATTAGATCTTTTATTTATGGAAGGTCCAAACGCAATTAGCTTTTTAGAAAAAATTTCCTTAAATTTGAGATAAACGAATTATACTCCCCAATATAATTGTTTCCTATTACATTTAAAATGAATACAATAGAACAATTTTTATCGGAATATGATGGTTCATTGTCTGCTTCTTCCAAAAATAAACTAGAAAGTATACTCACCCTCAAACACTACAAAAAGAGTGATATAATAGCTGGGAAAAACCAGAAAGAATCTAAATTTTTCATTTTACAGAAAGGTGTTGTATGTTCTTTTTTAGTAGATCAGAAAGGGAAAAGCTACATTAGAACTTTATTTACTCCTATATCTGTTATAGCGCCTCATAAATCATTAATAAATCCACCAAACTTAAATGTAGATTATTATTGCTTATCTGATTCAATTATTTTAGAAACAAAACTCAAACTGTTCTTAACATTAACTGAAAAGAATCATGATATTTCAATATTGTTCTCTAAAATTTTATTGCAAGAATATTTAAAACTTATAAATAGAGTAACTCAATTAACTACTTTAAATGCTACTGAAAGGTATATATTATTAAAAAAATCAGTTCCAGAAATTGAAAAACAAATTCCTTTGCATCAAATAGCATCATACTTAAACGTTACTGCAGTACAATTAAGTAGAATTAGAAGAAAACTGTATTCATCTTAACTATAAACATATGTTAACAAAAAGTCTTATTTTAACACTTAATTTTGTCGGTTCATAAAAACAATGAGAATACTGAAAAATTCAGTCTCCCCACATTTATATAGAAAGGTTTATTATAATAATAAACCTTTTTTGTTTATATAACTCTACCTATCAAATAATTAAATTGAGTTGAAATTTTCAATTTATATACTATAAATATGTATAAAGGGATTATTAAAATACTCTTTAAAATTATATTTATTATTGGATTAATAGGAAAGTTTAATAATGAGACTTTCGGTATAGAGAAGTTCCAAAAATTAAAAATAAGATATAATAAAACAACTATAAAAATCATTATAAAAGTTTTAACACTAAAAGGGTTCATTTTTAATTTATTTTGAACAAACCACAACTTAAATCCGCCAAAAAACAACGTTACTATTAATGTTGCTAAAGCCAATCCATCAGTAGTTAAATTTAAATCATAATAGAAGTAATTATTTAAAAAATAGACTCCTAATGCCATACCCAATCCTATTGGTAATACTATTCTATAAAATTTTGAATTATTAATTATTGCACCATTACTACCTAATAGCATTAAAAATAATTTTGCTGAAGAAATCATTAAAACAACTTTCTCTCCCCCTGCATAACCATCACTAGGCATTATTTTAAACAACTCAGTTACATTAGTATTTACAAGTATAAAAAATAAACCACCTATTAATAATAAATTTATTGAACTCTTCTTATATAAACTTTCAACTTCTTTCTCATTATTTTCATTAATAGACTTTGATGTTAATGGTTGTAAAATTTGAGTCATTGCCCTGCTAGGTGCTTCAATAAACGAACCAATAAATACCGCTACAGAATAATAAGCTGCCATTGCAAATCCTTCTTTACCAGGTATCATAACTTTATCAATATCTAAAACAATAGCTCCAGCACTACCTGCTAAAAGAATATAAGCAGTGTATTTCAATACTTCTTTAAAATTTGAAGGTACTCCAAATGAAAATTTTGGAGTGTACAACTTAAATGCATAAAACATCATTAATATCGACCTTAAAACATACGCTAAAGCCATATAAAACAGAAACTCTTGCTTAGTTATAACATCAAAGGAAACGGCAAAAAGTAACCCCATAACCGCAACTCTATTATAAAGCTCTTTTAAAACATTACCAAAAACTGATTGTAATTGTACTTTAGCCCAAGAATAAAACACTTCAAAATACGCACAACAAACAGCTATTACATATATGTAAATGGTGTAGTTTTCAATAATTAAGTTCTCTTTAGAATTGCTCTTTGAAACATAAGCCATAATTACATTATGAACTGAATCCCACAAAAAACCTACAGGAATAGCTATAAAAAGAGGTAGAAAAAGTACTAAATTTAAAAATTTGTCTTTCTCTTTTTTTGAAGTATAACTAGAAAAAAACTTAACAATTGTAAAATGAATTCCAAAAGCTATTATAGGCATTATAAGATTAGACGCTGCAAAAACATAGGTTGCCAATCCATAATACTCAGAACTTAAAAATCGGTCATATAAATAAACGGTATTAACCCCTCCTATTATAAAACCTATATAAATAACAAGAGTATTTTTAAGTGATTGTTTTAATACTATTCCCAAATTATACTTGAATTAGTTTTTTTATTGATGTATAAATTTTTTCTCCAACATTATTGCCATATAACTCTTCATTAAACAACTTTGTTGAAGTTAAAAAACAATTAAAAGCTTCTTTTATTTTTTCTGTTTCTGAACCAGTAATTAACGCAAAACCATTATCAACTAGCTCTACCCATTCAGTTTCTTTACGGGCTATAACACAATGTTTTTTATTAAAAAAAGCTTCTTTTTGTAGTCCTCCACTATCTGTTATCACCATCCTACAATTTTTCAATAAAGCTAACATATCAAAATATCCTACAGGATCTATTATCGTTAACTCTGTTTTTATAGTAAACTCTTTTAATTTACTTGCTGTTCTAGGGTGTAGTGGTAAAACCACTTGGATATTTTTATTAATTTCTTCTAAAGCTTTAAAAATATTTTCTAGAGACTTTTTTGAATCCGTATTTTCTTGTCTATGAATGGTTGCTAAAACAAAATTGTTTTTACTTAATTTTAAACTGTTAATTATAGTCGATTTTTCTTCAGAAAGCTTACTATAAAACTCAACGGCATCTTTCATGATATCACCATGTTGTTCTATTTTAATAGGTAAACTATCAAACCCCTCATTTTTCAAGTTTTTTAAAGAATTCTCAGTTGGACAACTTAATAAATTAGCAACTCTATCTGTTATAATTCTATTAACTTCTTCAGGCATTTCCATATTAAACGATCGCAAACCTGCTTCAATATGTACAATTTTAATATTCATTTTCTTGGCGGTTAAAGCTCCAGCCAAAGTAGAATTAGTATCACCATAAACAATTACAACATCTGGTTGTTCATGCAATAAGACCTCTTCTATTTTCATCATCATTTGACCTGTCATGGCTCCATGATTTAAACCATTAATATTTAAATTATATTTAGGTTTAGGTATTTTCATTTCCTCAAAAAAAACAGCGCTCATGTTAACATCATAATGTTGACCAGTATGTACTATTATTTCTTGAAAATCATTATGTTTAGCTATGATTCTACTTAACACAGCTCCTTTAACAAACTGCGGTCTTGCTCCTAATATTGTTACTATTTTTTTCAAGAATTATTAATATCTTTAAGTATTTCTGTTAATTGCCTTGTCAATTCTTTTCTATGAAATTTACCAATATCATTTGAATCAACAGTTAAATCTTTGCCTTTATAACTATTATATAAATTAGTTATTATTGTTTTTAACTTCGATTTATTATTAAAATTTACTATTTCACCTGAATTAGTAGTATTTAAAACTTCAGCTAAATCACCATCTTCAGGACCAATTGCTAATATAGGTCGTTTTGCTTGTAAATATTCAAAAATCTTACCAGTTAATATTCCTTTTGCACTAGGTACATCATTTACAACAAGTAATAATACTTGAGATTGTTTTTGATAATTCAAAACTTCATTATGCGGAACATAATTTATTTTTGTTATAGTTTTAAAAGAATATTTGTGTAAGCTCTCATCAATATCTTTAGCTATTTTACCAATTAATTTAATTTCTAAATCTTTTGAAAACTGCGAATTTTCTTTACAAATTTCATCTAACACCTCCCATAAAACTTTAGGATTACGATCAGCATTCATTAACCCTATATGAGTTAATGAAAAAGTTGTATCTAAATTAATCTCCTCTTTTATATCTTCTTCAGTATCAAACCCATTGGTTACAACGTAGATCTTATTGGAAAACTCACTATATTTCTTTTTCATTGTCTTCCCAATAACCAAAGTTGCATCTGCTCTTTTTAAAACTTCTTTTTCTAATTTATAGTGTTTATTAATTGATTTTTTTGTTAAAGGTAATTGGTGAAAATAATCTATCTCTGTCCAAGGATCTCTAAAATCTGCTACCCATTTTATTCCTAATTCTTTCTTTAATTCTAACCCTATTAAATGCATACTATGAGGTGGACCAGTTGTAATAAGAACATCTATAGCATTCTTTTTTAAATAACTTTTAAGTTTTTTAACTGATGGTTTTACCCAAAATTTTCTAGCATCAGGTATAAAATAATTTGCCCTTATATACTGTAATACTTTACCAATAAAAGTAGGATTAGGATTCAAAAAACCTGCACTTGTTTTAGATCCATTTTTCTTAAATTTTGACAGTAAATTATTAGGCTCCCAAATAGTTTTTTTAACAACCTCTATATTTTCAGGAACATCATTACTTAAAGAAGTATCAAGAAGAGGGTAATTAGGGTTTTCAACAGTATATATTACTGGCTCAACTCCAAAGTCTCTTAAATATTTCACAAACTTAAGCCAACGTTGCACTCCTGAACCTCCAGCTGGTACCCAATAATATGTTACTATTAAAATTTTCAAT
>JBELFC010000057.1:0-18822 GCA_042093175.1 Tenacibaculum sp.
ATTTTAAAAACAAGTCAGAATAAAACTGCAGAATATAATAGTTGGTTAGGAGTTTGATTTTTAATTAATCATCTATTGGTATTGGTTAAATGAAAGGCATTCTGATATTTGATTATTAATATTTATTTTAATTTTAATTCCTGGTTATGTAACAAAATAAATAATTAATCGTCTCAACTTATAACAACAAGTTAATTCTCCATCACTGAAGAAGAAATAGGGAGTTTTAATTTTGCATTTGTGTTATATAAAGAGCACATACTTCAGCTTTAATGGCTGAAGTATGTGCTCTTTTTTATGAGAGTAAGTAAATTAATAATAAAACCAAAAACCTAAAAACATGAAACAAGTATTCACATTTTTAATTGTAATTTTTATAACTATTACAATAAAAGCACAAGAGTATTCTTTTATTTCTAAAGATTTGAAAGAATTACCACTTGAAGAATTAATGAAAAAAGGACCACCTGAAAATTTAGATTTAGTATTTTATGAAGACGGAACAAAAACAACATTAAAAGAAGTCATACCATTAATTATGAATGGGATAGTGTTACCTAGAATGTTTGTAGATAATAATAATAATTACAAGGCTTTAGTAATTGTTGGAGGAAGGTATTCTTTTTTACCTAAAGGTTTAAAACCTATTTCTTCTGAAGAGTTAATGCGAAGAGGGTTGCCTAAAAAAATAGCACTAATTTTTTTAGATGATGGAACAGAAATCACAAAAAATACTGCTAAAGAGTTAATAAATAATGGTAAGGCTATGCCTCAGATGTTTGTAGATAAGAATGGAGTCTTCAAAGCTTTAGTAGTATTAAAGTATAAAGACACATCAGATCCATATAAGGATATTAAAAATCCAACAGGAGAATTAGCGAAAAACTTTTCAGTAGAAACAATAGATGGAGAAAAATATAATTTGAATGATTTAAAAGGTAAAAAAGTAGTTTTGAACTTTTGGTTTATAAGTTGTAAACCATGTGTTGATGAAATGCCTTCTTTAAATAAATTGATAAAAAAGTATAAAAATAATAAGGATGTGATTTTTTTAGCAATAGGTTTGGATAAAAAATCATCAATTAAAGAATTTTTAAAAAGCACGAAATTTAATTATCAAATAGCAGCAAATGGAGATGAAATTAGTAATCTTTATGGTGTTGAGGTTTATCCAACTCATTTTGTTATTGGGAAAGATTCAAAAGTAGAGTATTTTGCTATTGGAAGCGGAGATCGTATTATACGAAAAATTGAAAAAGCAATTAATAATAAATAATCTTTAAGTTTTATCTGAACAAAAAAGCAATTAATAATGCTTTTTTTGTTCAGATCTCTTTTAATACTGATTAAATATTAAAATCATTTAATTTATAAAACTCTCATTTTTGAACGAATTTCCTCTAAACATAAATTATCAATGCTACCATGATGACTATGTTTTTTAGACGTATCAGGAACATAAGTACCATTAGTTACTTCTTTGCCTATTTTTTTATAGGCTTCTCTAAAACTTTGTCCATTTTCAATTAAGGTATTTATATTGTCAACAGTATATAGGTATTTGTATTTATCGTCATTTAAATTTACATCTTTTACAATAATTTGCTGAATAGAATAATCGAAAATATCTAAAATGTCTTTAGTTTCTTCAAAACCATGAATCATGTTTTCTTTAAGGAGTTGATAATCTCTATGATACCCACTAGGTAGATTGTTTGTTATTAATACCATTTCTGTATGTAGAGCTTGAATTTTATTACATTTCCCTCTAATTAGTTCAAAAACATCTGGGTTTTTTTTATGTGGCATAATACTACTACCTGTGGTTAACTCATCAGGAAAGGAGATGAAATCAAAGTTTTGACTCATGTACAAGCAAATGTCCATAGCAAAACGAGCAAGCGTATTACTTAAGCTTCCCAATGCCATAGCTATTGTTCTTTCACTTTTACCTCTGCTCATTTGAGCCGCAACTACATTGTATTTTAAGGTAGCGAATTCTAATTCTTCAGTAGTAAAATTTCTATCAATCGGAAAAGAACTTCCATATCCAGCTGCCGAACCTAATGGATTTTGATCTACTGTTTTTAGTGCCGCATTTATAATATATAAATCATCGATTAATAATTCAGCATACGCTGAAAACCACAAACCGAATGATGAAGGCATGGCTACCTGTAAATGAGTATATCCAGGAAGAGTATTAGTTTTATATGTGTCTGCTAGCTGTAGCAAGGTGTTAAAAAGAGTTTTGACTTTACTAGAAATAAACTGTAAATTATTTTTATAGTATAAATGTAAAGCCACTAAAACTTGATCATTTCTAGATCTAGCTGTATGTATTTTTTTACCAACTTCTCCACAAATCTGTATGAGATCAAATTCAATTTTAGAATGAACATCTTCAAATTTTGAATCAATTTTAAATGTTTTTTCTTCAATTTGTTGTTGTAAAATATTCAGTCCATCTACTAATAAATTTAATTCTTTTTTTGTAATGATTTTAGTTTTTGCAAGCATTTTAGCATGTGCTAATGAAGCTTTAATGTCATGTTTTGCTATATGTAAATCTATTTCTCTATCATTTCCAATAGTGAAATTTTCTATTTTTTTATCAATTGATAATCCTTTGTCCCAAAGTTTCATTTTTTATATAATTACGTTATTTAATAAATCAATATATAATTGTATACCTTCTTCAATTTCATGCAAATAAATATATTCATCTGCTGTATGCGATCGTGTACTATCGCCTGGGCCTAATTTTAAAGAAGGACAATTCAATACTGCTTGATCAGATAGTGTTGGAGAACCATAAGTGTTTCTTCCCAATGAAATACCAGCTCTTACTAAATCGTGGTCAATCGGAATAGAAGAAGAATTCAGGTTTAGGCTTCTAGGCTTTATAGAGCAAGGTGCATTTTGCACTAAGTATTCGCTAATTTGTTTGTTCGTGTATTTATCATTAACTCTTACATCAATCACTAGTTTTACATTAGCAGGAACTGCATTATGTTGTTTACCAGCATTTATTTGAGTAACGGTTAGTTTGACTTCACCTAATGTATCAGATTTCTTTTCAAAAGATAAATTTTTAAACCATTGTAAAACTTCTATGGTATTATAAATTGCATTATTGTTATTAGGATGTGCAGCATGACTAGGAGTTCCCTTAATTTCAGCATCAAAAACAACTAAGCCTTTTTCGGCAATAGCTAATTGCATTAAAGTAGGCTCACCAACAATTGCTACATCTATTTTTGGTAAAATTGGAAGTAAACTATTTAATCCATTGATTCCACTACTTTCTTCTTCGGCTGTGCCAGCAAAAATGATATTATATTTTAAATTTTCTTTTAAATAAAAATAAGTAAAGGTTGCTAGTAAAGAAACTAAGCACCCACCAGCATCATTACTTCCTAAACCATATAGCTTGCCATTTTCAATGATGGCCTTAAAAGGATTTTTAGTGTATCCGTTGTTGGGTTTTACAGTATCATGATGTGAGTTTAATAATAAGGTAGGTTTTGATTCATCAAAATGTTTGTTTAATGACCAAATATTGTTAACAGTTTTGGTGTATGGAATATTAAACTCTTTGAACCATTTTTCTATTAACAAGGCTGTTTGATCTTCTTCGGAAGAGAAAGAAGGTGTTTCTATTAAATTTTTAAGCAATTCAATTGCTTTTTTTATGAGTTCTAGTTCCATTATATTTTTATAGATGTATGTGTTGTGTTTTTTTTGAATAGCATATCAGTATTACCTACACAAACTTTATTAACCTTGTTATTAATGGCATGAAAGCAATTGTCTAATTTAGGAAGCATGCCTTTAAATATTACTTCTTGTTCTTTAAGTTTTGTGTATTTAATAGAATCAATGTTTTCTATAATTGAATTCTTGTTATTAATATCAGTCAAAACACCTGGTTCTTCAAAACAATAGTAAAGTTCTGTGGTGTAGTTCTTTGATAGCGCAATGGCTATTTCAGCAGCTATGGTGTCGGCATTTGTGTTTAACAGCTGTCCGTTTTTATCGTGAGTAATAGCACAGAAAACAGGAGTTATTTGATTATTAATTAATAAAATAGGAATTTGAGTATTTACTTTAATGATATCGCCAGCAAAACCATAATCTATAGGTGAAGAAGAACGTTTTATAGCTTTAATTGTATTTCCATCTGCACCAGTAAAACCCATACTATTTGTATTGTTAGCCTGTAATTTTGCAATAATTTTCTTATTGATTTTACCAGCATAAACCATTGTAATAATATCTAATGTTTCAGAATCAGTAATTCGTCTTCCGTCAATCATTTTAACAGGGGTGTTCATTTTTTTAGCTAAATATGAAGCTGATTTACCACCGCCATGAATTAAAACTTTAGGACCTTCTAGTTGTGAGAAATTATATAGAAAACTATGCAAAACCTTTTCATTATTGATAATATTTCCTCCAATTTTAATAATTTTTACAGTTTTCATAAGTTCTCTAAAATTTGTTTTAAAATTATTTGTGTGGCATAAGTTCTATTATTAGCTTGTTTAATCACGAGTGAATTGTCACTGTCTAAAACGTCATCTGTAGCAACTACATTTCTTCTAATTGGTAAACAATGCATAAATTTTGCATTCCCTAAGTTTTTCTTAGTAATCATCCAATTAGAAAACTTGTCTGTTGTTTTTCCATACTCTAAATAAGAACTCCAATTTTTAGTGTAAATAAAATCTGCGTTTTCAAAAGCTTTCTGTTGATCATATTCAATTAAAGTATCCTTTGTAATTGAAGGATCTAATTCGTATCCTTTTGGATGGGTAATTGTAAAGTCTACTTCCATTTTATGCATTAAATGCACAAAAGCATTAGCAACTGAATGTGGTAAGGCTTTAGGATGTGGTGCCCATGATAATACTACTTTAGGTTTTTTAACAGTCTTGAATTCTGTAATTGTTATAGCGTCAGCCAATGCCTGAAGAGGATGGTCTGTAGCGCTTTCCATATTAACTATTGGTACTTCAGCGTGTTTTATAAAATTATTTATAACAAATTCAGAAGCGTCTTTATCCTTGTCTTTTAAAGAAGGAAAAGCTCTAATGGCAATGATTTCGGCATATTGAGAAATTACTTTAGCGGCTTCTTTTATATGTTCAGATGAAGTTAAATTCATTACTGTACCGTCTTCAAATTCTAAATTCCAAGCACTTGAAATATTTAAAATACTAACGTGCATTCCTAAATTTTTAGCAGCTTTTTCAGTACTAAGTCTTGTACGAAGACTAGCATTAAAAAATAACATTACTAGTGTTTTGTTTTTACCGATAGAAGAAAATTTAAAAGGATTTTTTTTTAATAAAATGGCCTTGTTAATTATTTCTTGTAAGTTGTTTATATCATTTAAACTTGTATATTTTTTCATGATGAAAAAGTTTTAAGTTCTTCTTTTAACGTTTTTATAAAAACATCTATGTGCTTTTTTTGTATTGTTAAAGGAGGTAGTATTCTTAATAAATTTGGATTTTTAGCACTTCCTGTAAATATGAAATGTTTGTAAATAAGTGTTTTTCTCATTTCAGATACAGGAAAATTAAACTCTAAACCTAACATTAAGCCTCTCCCTTTAATTGAAGTTAGATGTGGTAATGATTTTGCTTGTTCAATAAAATAGTTAGATACTTCTTTAACATTTGATAATAGATTTTCATTTTCTATTACGGATAAAACAGCTAAAGAAGCACTACAAGCTAAATGATTACCGCCAAAAGTTGTTCCTAGCATTCCATATTTTGGTTGTATGTTGGGATGTATTAAAATACCACCAATGGGAAAACCATTTCCCATGCCTTTTGCCATAGAAATAATATCAGGTGTAACGCCGTGTTTTTGAAAAGCAAAGAAATCACCAGTTCTTCCAAAGCCAGATTGAATTTCATCAGCAATAAGAAGTGTGTTATATTGATTACACAGTTTTTGTAAGTCTTTGTAAAATTTAGTTGTAACTTCATTTAAACCTCCAATCCCTTGGATAGTTTCAATAATAACAGCGCATACGTCATTGTTTTTAAGCGTTTTTTCAACACCTTTTAAATCTTCAAAATCATGAAAAATTACTTCTTGTTGTGAATTGATGGGAGCAACTATTTTAGTGTTATCTGTGGTGGCAACTGCAGCAGAAGTTCTACCATGAAAAGAGTTTTTAAAAGAAATTACTTTTTTCTTATTGGTATGGAAAGAAGCTAGTTTTAAAGCATTTTCATTTGCTTCTGCACCTGAATTACATAAGAATAACTGATAGTTTTTACAATTAGACTTGATTCCTAATTGTTTTGCTAGTTCAATTTGTAAAGGGTTTTTTATCGCATTGCTATAAAAACCTAGTTTCGATACTTGCTGATTTATATTTTTTATATAAGTAGGGTGAGCGTGTCCAATTGATATTACAGCATGACCTCCATATAAATCTAAATATTTATTACCATTGTTGTCAAAAACATATACATCTTTTGCTTTTACAGGAGTGACATCAAACAATGGGTATACATCAAATAAACTCATATTTGTTCTTGTTTAATAGTGTTAATTTTATTGTAAGAGGCTACCATACCTTGTATTAAAGCTGCACTTAATCCTTTGTGTTCCATTTCGTTTAAACCTTCAATAGTGCATCCTTTTGGGGTGGTAACTTTATCTATTTCTTCTTCTGGGTGATTTCCAGTGGTTATTAATAAATTAGCGGCTCCTTCGCTAGTAAACATGGCTAATTTTTGAGCGTCTTTTGCATCAAATCCTAATTGAATAGCTGCTTGAGTTGATGCACGTATTAAGCGCATCCAAAATGCAATTCCACTAGCACAAATTACTGTTGCAGCTTGCATTTGATTTTCAGGAATAACAATAGAGCTTCCTAATTGATTAAAAATGGTTTCAGCTAATTCTATTTTATTCTTTCCGTTTGAGTTAGAACAGATGCAAGTCATTGATTTTCCAACAGCAATGGCTGTATTTGGCATTGCTCTAATAATAGGCTTATTATCGCCTATTATAGATGCTATTTTATGAATGCTAAAACCAGTTATGGTTGATAACAGTGTATGTTTATCGGTTAAAAGTGGTGTGATGTTTTTTAAAATATTTTCAAAGTGTCTTGGCTGAACAGCAAAAATTAAAATATCAGAATTTGTTACGGCTTCTTTATTATCAGAAGTTATATTAATATTGGTGTTTTTTTCAAACTCCTTTAATTCTTTAATGTTTCTTTTGGTAATATATAAGCTCGTAGTAAGATTATTATTAATTAATCCTTTAGCAATAGATTTTCCAAGATTTCCTGTTCCTATGATTGCGATTTTCATGATCCTTAGATTTAAAAATAGTTAGCTTTTAATTGAAGACCTTCATTTTCTTGAAGCCCAAGCATTAAATTCATGTTTTGAATAGCTTGTCCTGAAGCTCCTTTTAGTAAATTGTCTATAGTGCTTGTTATTAGTAGTTTATTTTGATGCTTATGCAAGTGAATTAAGCATTTATTAGTATTTACAACCTGCTTTAAGTGTATGTTTTCTTCTGAAATAAAAGTAAAAGCAGCCTTTTCATAAAAATTAGAGTATAACTCTTTAGCATCTTCTATTGTTCCTTCAAACTTGGTATAGGCAGTAGCAAAAATCCCCCTTGAAAAGTCACCTCTATTTGGTATAAAAATTACTTTAGAATTAAAATGTTCTTGGCAAGAGTTTAATGTTTGATTTATTTCTCCTAAATGCTGATGAGTAAAAGGTTTGTAGTAAGAAAAATTATTGTCTCTCCATGTAAAATGAGTTGTTTTTGATAAGGAAGTTCCGGCTCCAGTAGCTCCAGTTACAGCATTAACATGTATATCTTCTTTAAGTAAGTTAGAATTAGCTAAAGGTAATATTGCTAGTTGAATTGCCGTAGCAAAACACCCTGGATTAGCAATGTGTGTTGCTTTTTGAATGGCTTCTTTATTTAGTTCTGGTAATCCATAGACAAATTGTTTTTTATGAAAAAGACTATCTTTTGTTAACCTAAA
This sequence comes from Tenacibaculum sp., assembly GCA_042093175.1. Lineage (GTDB taxonomy): Bacteria > Bacteroidota > Bacteroidia > Flavobacteriales > Flavobacteriaceae > Polaribacter. The sequence goes on from JBELFC010000057.1 coordinate 8,048, forward strand.
ATCATTTCCTAAATCAATTATTTTTGTGTCTTCAGAAAAAGTATAAGTTTCTAAAAATTTTCTAGAATTTCCATGTCCTAAACATAAAAAAAGTACATCTACGTTTGGGTTAATAGTGTTGGTGAATTTTAAATTAGTACTGCCTATTAAATCTTGGTGAATGTGTGATATCTTATTACCTGCATTTGATGTACTATAAACAAAGTTAATAGATGCTTTAGAGTGTTGTAGTAATAGCCTAATTAACTCACCTGCTGTATATCCAGCCCCACCAATTATTCCTATTTGTATCATGATTTATTGATTAACTTGTTGGTATATTTTATTTTGATTACCAAATATTTTTATAAAACCCTTAGCTTCTGCTGCTGTCCAACCATTATTTATTTCTCCATAACTACCAAACTTGGCATTCATTAAATCATGAGGGGAAGAGATTCCGTCAAGAGTAAAGTGGTAAGGTTTCAGTGTAATATGAACAACACCTGATACTTTGTCTTGACTACTCAGTAAAAAAGCTTCCATATTTCTCATAACAGGATCTAAATATTGACCTTCATGTAAGTGCATTCCATAAAAATTGGCTAAATATTCTTTGTGTTGTAATTGCCATTTAGTTAACGTATGTTTTTCAAGTAAATGATGAGCCTTGATAATTAATATAGCTGCAGCTGCTTCAAAACCAACTCTTCCTTTAATTCCAACAATTGTATCACCAACATGTAGGTCTCTACCAATTCCAAATTTTGATGCAATGGTATTTAAATATTCTATGTTCTTTACAGAGTTATTTTCAATGTCGTTAACAGCAATAAGTTCACCTTTTTCAAAAGAGAGTGTCACCTTTTCAGAATTAGTGTTTTTTAACTGTGAAGGATAAGCGGTTTCAGGTAATGGGTTAATTGAAGTTAGTGTTTCTTTACCTCCAACACTAGTTCCCCATAAGCCTTTGTTTATAGAGTATTTGGCTTTTTCCCAAGAAGTATTAATACCATTATCTTTTAAGTATTTAATTTCTTCTTGTCTAGATAAATTTTGATCTCTAATAGGAGTTATAATTTTAATTTCTGGTGCTATAGTTTGAAAAATCATATCAAATCTTACTTGGTCATTTCCTGCACCAGTACTACCATGCGCAATATATTTAGCATCAATACTTTTAGCATAGTTCACAATTTCTATGGCTTGTATAATTCTTTCAGCACTAACAGAAAGAGGGTATGTATTGTTTTTTAGTACATTACCAAAAATTAAATATTTAATTACTTTATCATAAAAAGTATGAATAGCATTAATGTTTTGATAAGTACTTACCCCCATCTTATAAGCATTTTCTTCAATTTTTTTTATTTCTTCCGAAGAAAAACCACCTGTATTTATACTAACAGCATGTACATCGTACCCTTGTTTAGATAAGCTAACTGCGCAATACGAAGTGTCTAATCCACCACTATAAGCGATTACTAATTTTTTCATTTGTTGTTCTTTTTTAAATAAATATTTTCCTTGATTTTTTTTAACCTTTGAAATACTTTCTTCTTTACTTTGTTTTTTGAAGTTTTAGTACTAGGATCATATAGCATTCCAGTACATAAGCACATCTTTTGTTGTGTTCTTTGAAGAATGTCGTAGTTTATACAAGTTTTACAGCCTTTCCAAAAAGATTGATCATCAGTTAATTCAGAAAAGGTAACAGGCTTATATCCTAAATTGCTGTTCATATTTATAACTGCTAAACCTGTGGTTATACTAAAAACTTTAGCATTAGGGAATTTGGATCTAGATAAATTAAAAATGGTTTCTTTAATTTTTTTTGCCAGCCCAATTCCCCTGTAGTTTGGATGAACAATTAAACCAGAATTAGCAACAAATTCGCCATGTTCCCAAAGCTCTATGTAGCAAAAACCAGCAAATTTATGCCCATCTAAAGCTATAACTGCATTTCCGTTTTCTAGTTTTGTAACTATGTATTCAGGTTTACGTTTAGCGATACCTGTGCCTCTTATTTTTGCTGCATTATCAATTGTTTCACAAATGATTTCAGCGTATTTACTATGAGTTTGATCAGCAATAACAACTTTCATTGAAATTGATTTTTAATGAATACTTCTATTGAATAACGTTTTTAGAATAGAACCGGACTCACCTAAGTTCTGTAAATAAGTAATCACCCTTACGGGCGAGGTCGAGTATAAAAAAAGCGCACTGAAAAATTACTGTTATATACAGTAATAATGCTTGGTAATAAGATGTACGTGTAGATTATGGAAATCAAAATATAAAAATAAAATTATACAATACTCAGTTTTAAAAATGAAGATTTAGTGCTGGTAAGAATTACCGCACTAATAAACTGGGTGTATTATTGTATGTTTTATTTATTTGCATAACGTTGCAAATCTATCAAAATTTAATTTTAATATCCTAATAAAAAGAGAAAAAATAATAAAAATGTTTAAATATCAGTCATTTAAACAAATGGTTGATATTTGTTTAAAAATAATATTTTTTAAAATAAATTTGGAAAAGCAATAAATAATTTACAATATTTGTAATCAATATGAGTAAACAAGTATTAAATATTATTTCTATTATTATTGTCGTTGTGATTATTTCACAAGGATAGAGGAAGAATATTTAAAAAAATAAATAAAATTTTAAAAGGCTTCCTAAATATTTAGGAAGCCTTTTTTGTTAGAATAAAATGAATCAATTTTTAAACATAGTAGTAATTATCATTATTGTCATTATTAGCTCACCACCGAGTTGATGCAGATAGCTATTGTGTAAAAAGAAGCCTGTATCAATTTAATTGATGCAGGCTTTTTTTTGTTTAATGACTGTCATTTGAAAGATTAGTTAATTTATTAATTATTAAGTATTTACGTTAATTTTATAAGAAATGAGAATCATTATGTTATTAAAAATAGAGGAAAAACAACAAACCGATAAAATAATTTTGAAAAACAAAACAACTAGAAGATGTATTACAATGATGAAACTGTAATTTTTTACAACGGAAAATTTGTTAAAGCTAAAGAGGCTTCAGGTAATTTGTATGGGCAAACTTTACATTATGGAAATGGAGTTTTTGAAGGGATAAGAGCCTATGAAACTTCAGAAGGAACTAAGATATTTAAAGCTTTAGAGCATTATAAGCGTTTGCTATATGGTGTAGAAGTGATGGATATAGATTTTAATTATACTGAAGAAGAATTAACAAAAATAACGTATGAGTTGTTAGAAAGGAATAATTTAAAAGATGCTTACATCCGCCCTCTTGTTGTGACTGGAGAGAATATGGGGGTCTTTTCAGCTAAAGGTTCTGATTTAATAATACAGTGTTGGAAATGGGATAAGTTAATGGGAGATGAACTATTGCGTGTGAAAACTTCTAGATTTCAGAGACCTAATCCTAAATCATGTTTTGTTGAAGCCAAAATAACTGGGCACTATATTAATTCAATATTAGCAAGTAATGAGGTTAAAAAGGAAGGGTATGATGAATCATTATTATTAGATATGAATAATAATGTGGCAGAATGTTCAGGAGCTAATATTTTTATGGAAAAAGAAGGGGTTTTATATACGCCACCAAGAGGGCATATTATGGCTGGAATAACTAGATCTACTGTTATAGATTTATGTAAAGAAGTAGGGATTTCAGTTATAGAAAAGCATTTCACATTAAAAGAGTTAAAAGAATCTGATAGTGCTTTTTTTACAGGTACAGCAGCTGAGGTTGTAGGATTGAAATCACTAGATGAGTATCAATTTCCTTTGCAATGGGGGAAATCTCAAGGAAATAAATTAATGAAATTATATAAAAATGAAGTTTTAGGACTTCGTAAAAAATGTTTAACAAATTAAGAAATGGAGTTAAATAAATTTAGTAAGCAAGTAACTCAAGACGATACACAGCCAGCGGCACAAGCAATGCTTCATGCTATTGGTTTGTCAAATGAAGATTTACAAAAGCCTCTAGTTGGTATTGCTAGTACAGGATACGAAGGAAATCCGTGTAATATGCATTTAAATGATTTAGCTAAATTAGTTAAAAAAGGAACTGAAAATAAAGATTTAATTGGTTTGATATTTAACACTATAGGTGTTTCTGATGGAATATCAATGGGAACGCCAGGAATGCGTTTCTCTTTACCGTCACGTGATGTTATTGCCGATTCTATGGAAACAGTGGTACAAGCCATGTCTTATGACGGGTTAGTAACAGTTGTTGGGTGTGATAAAAATATGCCAGGTGCGTTAATGGCGATGTTACGCTTAAACCGACCATCTGTATTGGTTTATGGAGGTACAATTGCATCTGGGTGTCATGAAGGTAAGAAGTTAGATGTAGTTTCTGCTTTTGAAGCCTGGGGAGAAAAAGTAGCTGGTACCATTGATAATGAAGAGTATCAAAGTGTTATTGAGAAAGCATGTCCTGGAGCAGGTGCTTGCGGTGGAATGTATACAGCAAATACTATGGCGTCAGCTATTGAGGCTTTAGGAATGAGTTTACCATACAATTCATCAAATCCAGCAATTAGCCAAAATAAAGAAGATGAATGCGTAAAAGCAGGAGAGGCTTTGCGTGTGTTACTAGAGAAAGATATAAAGCCTTCAGATATTGTTACTAAAAAATCACTTGAAAATGCCATTCGATTAGTTACAATAATGGGAGGGTCAACTAATGCAGTATTGCATTTCTTAGCGATAGCAAAAGCTGCTGATGTGAAATTTACTTTAAAGGATTTTCAACGTATTTCTGATGAGACTCCTTTTTTGGCAGATTTAAAACCAAGTGGTAAGTATTTAATGGAAGATGTTCATGCTGTGGGTGGTGTGCCAGCGGTTTTAAAATACTTATTAGGAGAAGGTCTTTTACATGGAGATTGCTTAACGGTTACAGGTAAAACATTAGCAGAAAATTTAGCAGATGTTCCTGGTTTAGTAGAAAATCAAGATGTAATTAAGCCAATAGAAAATCCAATAAAAACTACTGGTCATTTAAGAATGCTATATGGAAATTTAGCAGAAGAAGGTTCAGTAGCAAAAATTACCGGTAAAGAAGGATTATCATTTAGAGGTAGAGCTAAAGTTTTTGAAGGTGAATATGCTACTAATGATGGAATAAGAGAAGGAAAAGTAGAAAAAGGAGATGTAGTTGTTATACGTTATGAAGGACCAAAAGGTGGTCCAGGTATGCCTGAAATGTTAAAACCTACAGCTGCAATAATGGGAGCTGGCTTAGGTAAAGATGTAGCCTTAATAACCGATGGGCGTTTTTCAGGAGGAACTCATGGTTTTGTGGTTGGTCATATTACCCCAGAAGCACAGGATGGAGGAGCTATTGCTTTGGTTGAAGATGGAGATATGATTTCTTTGAATGCTGAAACAAACACAATTACATTAGAAATTTCTGATGAAGAGCTTAAAGAACGTAAAAACAAATGGGTAGCTCCACCCTTAAAAGTAAATAGAGGTGTATTGTATAAATATGCAAGAACAGTTGCATCTGCATCTAATGGATGTGTAACTGATGAGTTTTAAATTTTAGTATAAAAAATAAAATAACAAGAAGCTTATAGCCAAAAGTTAGTAGCATAAAGCAAAATAAAATGGCAACAAAAACTAAAGAACAAACAGAACAAAAAACAAATCAAACAGAAAAAATATCAGGTGCAGAGGCTGTTATTAAATGTTTGCTTGCAGAAGGAGTAGATACATTGTACGGGTATCCAGGTGGAGCAATTATGCCAGTATATGATGAGTTGTATAAATATCAAGATAAACTACATCATGTATTAACACGTCATGAACAAGGAGCTACACATTCAGCACAAGGATATGCTAGAGTGTCAGGGAAAGTTGGGGTTGCAATTGCAACATCTGGACCCGGAGCTACTAATTTGATAACAGGTATCGCTGATGCGCAAATAGATTCTACACCGATGGTTTGTATTACTGGTCAAGTAGGGGCACATCTTTTAGGAACTGATGCGTTTCAAGAAACTGATATTGTTGGGATCTCAACACCAGTTACTAAATGGAATTATCAAATAACAAAAGCAAGTGAGATTCCAGAAATAATGGCAAAAGCATTCTATTTGGCTCGATCTGGACGTCCAGGTCCAGTTTTAGTAGATATAACAAAGAATGCTCAATTTGAAGAGTTTGATTTCTCATATAAAAAATGTACTTCTGTAAGAAGCTATAGGGCTAAACCTGATGTAAATGAAGTTAAACTTCAAGAAGCTGCGACTTTAATAAATGAGGCAAAAAAACCAATGGTTGTTTTTGGTCAAGGGATTATTTTAGGTCAAGCAGAAGAAGAGTTTAAAGCATTTATAGAAAAAGCAAATTTACCGTCGGCATGGACAATTTTAGGATTGTCTGCTTTACCTACAGCACACCCATTAAATGTTGGGATGGTTGGAATGCATGGTAATTATGGACCTAATAAACTAACAAATGAATGTGATTTGTTAATTGCCATAGGTATGCGTTTTGATGATCGTGTTACTGGTGATTTAAGTAAGTATGCTAAGCAGGCTAAAGTTGTACATTTTGAAATAGATCCAGCAGAGGTAGATAAAAATGTAAAAACTGAGGTTGCCGTTTTGGGTGATGCAAAAGAAAGTTTGCAAAAAATATTGCCTTTAATTAATGAGAATTCTCACGATGAATGGTTAGGGGAGTTTAAAAAACATGACGCTGTTGAGTTTGATAAAGTAAAGAAAGATGTTTTATATCCTGAGAAAGAAGGATTAACAATGGGTGAAGTGATGAAAGAAATTAATAATGCTTCTGGAGGAGACGCTGTTATTGTTTCTGATGTAGGTCAGCATCAAATGTTTGCTTGTCGTTATGCAGAGTTTAATCAAACTAAAAGTAATATAACATCAGGTGGTCTTGGTACTATGGGGTTTGCTTTGCCTGCGGCTATTGGAGCTAAAATGGGGGCGCCTGAACGAGAGGTTGTTGCAGTTATTGGAGATGGTGGATATCAAATGACTATTCAAGAGCTAGGTACTATTTTACAAACAAAAGCAGCGGTTAAAATAGTAGTACTTAATAATGAGTTTTTAGGAATGGTACGCCAGTGGCAACAATTGTTTTTTGACAAAAGGTATGCCTCTACTGAAATGGTTAATCCTGATTTTATTGCCATAGCAAAAGGATATCATTTAAAAGCAAATAGAGTAACTAAAAGAGAAGATTTAGCAAGTTCAGTTCAAGAAATGATGCAGTCAGAAGAAGCATTTTTCTTGGAGGTTTGTGTAGAAAAGGAAGACAATGTATTTCCAATGATACCAACAGGAGCTTCAGTTTCAGATATAAGATTAGAGTAATTATGGATACTAAACAAACATATACCATATCAATATATACCGAAAATAATATTGGTTTATTGAATAGAATTTCAGCAATCTTTCAAAGAAGGCATTTAAATGTTGAGAGTGTAAACGTTTCAAAGTCAGAAATTAAAAGTGTTTCTAGATTTACGCTTTTAGTAAAATTGACTGAAGATGAAGTTAAAAAGATAATAGGGCAAATAGAAAAGCAAGTAGAAGTTATTAAAGCATTCTATCACACTGATGATGAAACTATTTATCAAGAGTCTTGTTTATTTAAGTTGAGTACTGATTTGTTAACAGATAATGATGAAATTCAAAAAATAATAAATGGAAGTAAATCAAGAGTTATAAATATCAATAAAGACTTTTTTGTACTTGAGAAATCTGGTTCTAAAGAAGAGGTTGAAGAGCTTTATCATATTTTAGATAAGCATGGTATTATGCAATTTGTTCGTTCAGGTAGAATTGCAATTACAAAAAAAGAAATGCCTGTTTCTGAGATGTTAAAAGCATTAGAAAAATAAATACAGTAAATAAAATTTTATATAATAAACAAACAATGGAAAATTATTTTAACCAACTGCCTTTAAGGGAACAACTAGCTCAATTAGGTAAATGTAGATTTATGGAATCTTCAGAATTTGAAGATGGAATTGAGGCTTTAAAAGGCAAAAAAGTTGTAATAGTTGGATGTGGAGCACAAGGTTTAAATCAAGGTTTAAATATGCGTGATTCAGGTTTAGATATTTCTTATGCATTACGTGATGCAGCAATTAAAGAACAACGTCAGTCGTATAAAAATGCTACTGAAAATGGATTTTCTGTGGGATCATATAGTGAGTTAATACCTATAGCTGATTTAGTGTGTAATTTAACACCAGATAAACAACATACAAATGTTGTTAAAACTGTAATGCCATTAATGAAATCTGGAGCTACATTAACTTATTCACATGGGTTTAATATTGTTGAAGAAGGAATGCAGGTACGTAAGGATTTAACCGTAATTATGGTAGCTCCAAAGTGCCCTGGTACGGAAGTTCGTGAAGAGTATAAAAGAGGTTTTGGGGTACCAACTTTAATTGCAGTGCATCCAGAGAATGATCCTGAAAACAAAGGGTTATCTCAAGCAAAGGCATATGCATTTGCTACAGGAGGTCATAGAGCTGGTGTGTTAGAGTCGTCTTTTGTCGCTGAGGTGAAATCAGATTTAATGGGTGAGCAAACAATTCTATGTGGAGTCTTGCAAACTGGAGCAATTTTATCTTTTGATAAAATGGTTGAGGAAGGTATTGAACCTGGGTATGCTGCTAAGTTGATTCAATTTGGATGGGAAACTATTACTGAGGCTTTAAAGCATGGAGGTATCACTAATATGATGGATAGGTTGTCAAACTCAGCAAAAATAAAAGCTTTTCAAGTGTCAGAAGAGTTAAAAACAATAATGCGTCCGTTGTTTTATAAGCACATGGATGATATAATGTCTGGGCATTTCTCAAAAACGATGATGGAAGATTGGAGTAATGATGATAAAAACCTATTAAGTTGGAGAGCAGCTACTGGTGAAACTGCTTTTGAAAAAACAAAAATTACCGAAGAAGAAATTTCTGAGCAAGAGTACTTTGATCACGGTACATTATTAGTTGCTTTTGTAAGAGCTGGTGTTGAGTTGGCTTTTGAGTCTATGACAGAGGCGGGAATTATTGAAGAGTCTGCTTATTATGAGTCATTACATGAAACTCCATTAATAGCAAATACTATAGCACGTAAGAAACTTTATGAAATGAATCGAGTAATTTCTGATACAGCTGAATATGGTTGTTACTTATTTGATCATGCATGTAAGCCTTTATTAAGTGAATTCATGAAAACTGTTACAACTGATATTATAGGTAAGCCATATAAAGGAACAGGTAAAGTTGATAACCAAGAATTAATAGCTGTAAATAAAGCTTTAAGAAATCACCCGGTTGAAAAAATAGGTGAAACTTTAAGAGCTTCAATGACAGCTATGAAACAATTATAATATGGAGACAAAAAACATCTATTTTCCTAAATTAAAAGATGTGAATAAAGCTGCAGCTACTTTGAAAGAGGTAGTTGCAGTAACTCCTTTGATGTTGAATTATACTTTTTCAAGAAAACTGGAATCAAATGTTTTTTTAAAAAGAGAAGATTTACAGCAAGTTCGATCGTACAAAATAAGAGGGGCATATAACAAGATAAGTTCATTAACTGATGAAGAATTGGTTAATGGAATTGTTTGTGCTAGTGCTGGTAATCATGCTCAAGGCGTTGCTTTAGCTTGTAAAAAGAAAGAAATTCAAGGAACAATATTCATGCCTGCTCCAACTCCTAAACAAAAGTTAGAGCAAGTAAAAATGTTTGGAGGCGAATTTGTAGATATTCAGCTTACAGGTGATACTTTTGATGATGCATATAAAGCAGCGAAATTTATATCTGATAGTTTAGGTAAAACGTTTGTGCATCCTTTTGATGATGAAAAAATTATAGAAGGACAAGCTACAGTTGGTTTAGAGATTTTAGAACAAGCAAATGAATCAGTAGATTATGTATTTGTTCCAGTTGGAGGCGGAGGTTTAGCTTCAGGCCTTTCAAGTGTTTTTAAATTAATTTCTCCTAAAACAAAAATTATAGGTGTTGAGCCTGAAGGAGCAGCATCAATGCAACAGGCTATTGCAAACAATGAAAATGTTAAGTTGTCTGAAATAGACAAATTTGTTGATGGTGCAGCTGTTCAACAGGTAGGTGGATTAACTTATAAAATATGTAAAGAGAATTTAGATGATATGATTACAGTTCCTGAAGGAAAAGTATGTCAAACGATTTTAGATATGTATAATAAGGATGCTATTGTAGTTGAACCAGCCGGAGCTTTAACTTTGGCGGCTTTAGATACTTTTAAAGATGAAATTAAGGGTAAAAATGTAGTATGTGTTATTAGTGGAAGTAATAATGATATAACAAGAACTGCAGAGATTAAAGAACGAGCTTTATTATATGGTGGTTTAAAGCATTATTTTATTATTCGGTTTCCTCAACGTGCTGGGGCTTTAAAAGAGTTTGTAATTGATGTTTTAGGGAAGAATGATGATATTACTTTCTTTGAGTATTCTAAAAAAACTAGTAGAGAAAATGGACCAGCAGTTGTTGGAGTGGAATTGGAAAAAAAGGAAGATTTATCTCCGTTAATAGCTCGAATGAAAGAACGTAATTTTTATGGAGAGTATTTGAATAATAAACCAAATTTGTTTGAGTTTTTAGTGTAAAAAGTCGTTTTAAACGGCTTTTTTTTGGTTGTATAAAACCAAAAAGCCCAAACTAAAAGTCTGGGCTTTGGTGGTGGTGCCTCCAGGAATCGAACCAGGGACACAAGGATTTTCAGTCCTTTGCTCT
>JBELFC010000058.1:0-17443 GCA_042093175.1 Tenacibaculum sp.
CTTTTTGGGCAAATTCTTGGGATGCTGCTGGTAAAGATGTAACATGGGATATGATACATTATGATGTACAGTTAATTGGTGGTTCAGTATTACATAAAGGAAAGATTGCTGAAATGATGACAGGAGAAGGAAAAACATTAGTTTCTACCTTGCCTGTTTACTTAAATGCCTTAACTGGAAATGGTGTACACGTTGTAACTGTTAATGATTATTTAGCAAAACGTGACCGTGCTTGGATGGCTCCTATTTTTGAGTTTCATGGTTTAAGTACTGATTGTATTGATTTTCACCAACCAAATTCAGAAGAACGTAGAAAAGCTTATAATGCAGATATTACTTATGGAACCAATAATGAATTTGGTTTTGACTACTTACGTGATAATATGGCTAGCTCTAAAGAAGATTTAGTTCAACGAGCTCCAAATTATGCTATTATTGATGAAGTAGATTCTGTATTAATTGATGATGCTCGTACTCCTTTAATTATTTCTGGAGCTGTGCCTCAAGGAGACCGTCATGAATTTAATGAATTAAAACCTTTAGTTTCTGACATCGTTTCTTTACAAAATAAACATTTAGTAGGTGTTTTAGCTGAAGCAAAAAAATTAATTAAAGAAGGTGATACCAAAGAAGGTGGTTTTCTTTTATTAAGAGTTTATAGAGGTTTACCAAAAAACAAAGCATTAATTAAGTTTTTATCACAAGAAGGGGTTAAACAAATTCTTCAGAAGACAGAAAACTATTATATGCAAGACAACAATAAGCTGATGCCTGAAGTTGATGCTGAATTGTGGTTTACTATTGAAGAAAAAAATAACCAAATTGATTTAACAGATAAAGGTATTGCTCATTTATCAAATGTTACAAAAAATGATACTTTCTTTGTTTTACCAGATATTAGTGTTAAAGTAGGAGAAATTAATAATAATGATGCTACTCCTGAAGAAAAAGCAAATCAAAAAGAAGAATTATATAGAGACTTTAGTATAAAAAGTGAGCGTATTCATACGATGAACCAACTTTTAAAAGCATATACTGTTTTTGAAAAAGATGTTGAGTATGTTGTTATGGACAATAAAGTAATGATTGTTGATGAGCAAACTGGTCGTATTATGGATGGTCGTAGATATTCAGATGGACTACACCAAGCTATAGAAGCTAAAGAAAATGTAAAAATTGAAGATGCCACCCAAACTTTTGCTACAGTAACTTTACAAAACTACTTTAGAATGTATCGCAAGTTATCTGGAATGACGGGTACTGCCGTTACTGAGGCTGGTGAATTTTGGGAAATTTATAAATTAGATGTTGTAGAAATTCCTACTAATAGACCAATTCAAAGAGATGACAGACAAGATTTAGTTTACAAAACTACTCGTGAAAAGTATAATGCAGTTATTGATGAAGTAGTTGAACTAGTAAATCAAGGAAGACCTGTTTTGGTAGGTACTACTTCTGTAGAAATTTCTGAGTTATTAGGTAGAATGTTACAAATGCGTAAAATTCCTCATAACATCTTAAATGCAAAACTTCATAAAAAGGAAGCTGATGTTGTTGCCGAAGCAGGGAATCCTGGAGTGGTAACTATAGCAACAAATATGGCAGGTCGTGGTACCGATATTAAATTATCTGATGAAGTTAAAGCTTCAGGAGGTTTAGCTATCGTAGGTACTGAGCGTCATGATTCTCGTCGTGTTGACCGTCAGTTACGTGGACGTGCTGGACGTCAAGGAGATGTTGGATCTTCTCAGTTTTTTGTAGCTTTAGATGATAACTTAATGCGTAAGTTTGGTTCTGAAAGAATTGCTAAAATGATGGATAGAATGGGATTAAAAGAAGGTGAAGTAATTCAGCATTCTATGATTTCAAAATCTATTGAACGTGCTCAGAAAAAAGTTGAAGAAAATAACTTTGGTGTTCGTAAACGATTATTAGAATATGATGATGTTATGAATGCGCAACGTGAGTTTATTTACAAACGTCGTCGTCATGCCTTAGATGGACAACGTTTACAAATTGATATAGCAAACATGTTATATGACACTTGTGATTCTGTTGTTAAGCAAAATAAACCTACTAAAAATTTCCAAAACTTTGAATTTGAATTAATCCGTTTTTCTTCAATGACTTCTCCTGTTTCAGAAGAAGAGTTTAATACTTTAACAGAAGAAGAATTAACTGATAAATTATACAAAATAGTTTCAGAAAACTATAAAAACGATACTCAAAGAAACGCATCACAAGCATTCCCAGTAATTAAGAATGTTTTTGAAAATGAGGGTGATCGTTATGAACGTATTGTTGTTCCTTTTACGGATGGAAGTAAAACATTACAGGTAGTAACTAACTTGAAAGAAGCCTACGAATCTGAAGGAAAATCTTTAGTTAACGACTTTGAAAAAAATATTACTCTTGCCATTATTGATGAGAACTGGAAAGATCATTTACGTAAAATGGATGAGTTAAAACATACAGTTCAAAATGCAACTTATGAACAAAAAGATCCTTTATTAATTTATAAGTTCGAAGCTTTTGAACTTTTTCAACTTACTATAGATAAAGTTAATAAAGAAGTATTATCGTTCTTATTTAAAGGAAGACTTCCTTCTGAAAATGAATCACAAATTTCTGAAGCTCGTGAACAACAACGCGAGAAATTAGATCTACGTAAAGACGAAGTTCAAAATTCAACACAACAAGAAATTAGTAATGCTCGTAACAATCAAACTCAAGAACAACAAGTTGTTGAAACAATTGTAAGAGATCAGCCTAAAATTGGACGTAATGAACGTGTTATTATCAAAAATGTAATGACAGGTGAAGAGAAAGAAGTAAAATTTAAACAAGCTATTCCTTTATTAGATCAAGGAACTTGGGTATTGTATAATAAATAATACTTATTAAAATATTCACAAGTAAGAGCTCGGTTATACCGAGCTTTTACTTTTTCCTAACAATCTACTTACAAAAAAGTAATCTTTTAATTACCAACACTTCACAATTTACTATCAGTAAGAAAACATAGAAAAAGTAGTTTTGAATTAAGATAAAGTATTATTAATAATTGCTTTATACGTTCAATATACTTTTAATATGAAGAAAAATAAAAAGCGTAAACTAGACATTGTAGTTATTTCTGATGTTCATTTAGGTACTTTTGGTTGTAGAGCTACTGAATTAAATAACTACCTAAAAACAATAAATCCTAAAACAATTATTTTAAATGGGGATATTATTGATATATGGCAGTTTAACAAACGTTATTTTCCTAAACCTCATATGAAGGTTATTAAACAATTAATGTCTTTTATCACTTCAGGTACTAAAGTGTATTACATAACAGGTAACCATGATGAAATGTTACGAAAATTTAAAGGTTTTCGTCTAGGTAGTTTCGAAATCGTAAATAAAGTAATATTAGATATCGATGGCAAAAAAGGGTGGTTTTTTCATGGAGATGTATTTGATGTAACAATGCAGCATTCTAAATGGCTTGCTAAATTAGGAGGAATTGGCTACGATACACTAATAATGATAAACACTGCTGTGAACTGGATTAGTGAAAAACTTGGTTACGGAAAACTTTCTTTTTCTAAAAAAATTAAAAATAGTGTAAAAAGTGCTGTAAAGTTTATTAATAATTTTGAAACTACTGCCTCTGATATTGCTATTGAAGAAGGCTATGACTATGTAGTTTGTGGGCATATACATCAACCAGAAATAAAGGAGATTGAAAATAATAATGGCAAAACATTATACTTAAATTCTGGAGATTGGATAGAAAATTTAACTGCTTTAGAATACCATGATGAAGAATGGAGTTTATATGAATATGAAAAAGATGAAACAGCCAAAAGCATACATCTTAATTATAAAATAAAAGACCTTGAGTTAATTGAAACTGAAAATGATAATACAAAACTCTTTGAAGAACTTTTAATTGAATTTAACCTTAATAAAAACGTAAAATAGATAGCATATGAGAATATTATACGCAATACAAGGAACAGGAAACGGTCATGCAAGCAGAGCAATTGAAATTATTCCATTTTTACAACGAAAAGCAACTGTTGATGTTTTAATAAGTGGGTATCAATGTGAGTTAAAATTCCCTTTTGATATAAAATATAAATTATATGGCTTAAGTTTTATTTTTGGAAAAAAGGGAGGAATAGATGTTTGGAAAACACTACAAAAAGTAAAGCTTAAAAAGCTTTATAATGAAATACAATCAATTCCTGTTCAAAATTATGATCTTATAATAAACGACTTTGAACCTATAACTGCATGGGCTGCAAAATTAAAAAATGTTCCTATTATTTCTTTAAGTCACCAAAACGCTGTTTTAGATGATAAAGCTCCAAAATACGGAACTTATAAGTTTGAGCGTTTAATTTTAAAATATTATGCTCCAGCTAACGTAAAATTCGGGTTTCATTTTAAACCATACTCTTCTGCCACCTTCTCTCCTATTATTAGAAAAGATATTAGATATAGAAATATTACAAATAAAGGACATTATACTGTATACTTACCCGCATATAGTGACAAAAAAATAATTAAAGTTTTATCTGAATTTAAAAATGTTAAATGGGAAGTATTCTCTAAACATACTGATACTCATAAATACAAAAACAATATAGCAATTAAACCTATTAATGGTACTGACTTTATAAAAAGTATAGCATCTTCTGCAGGAGTATTATGTGGAGCCGGTTTTGAAACACCAGCAGAAGCTTTATATTTAAGAAAAAAACTTTTGGTAATACCTATGAAAAATCAATATGAACAGCAATGCAATGCTCTAAGTCTTCAAGAAATAGGTGTTACGGTACTTAAGAAATTTAATAAAAATCAATATTCAAAAATTGCAAAATGGGTAAAATCAGCAAAAATTATTGAAGTAAGCTACCCAGATATTACTGAGGATATTTTAGATGCAATAACATTACCTTTTTACAATCAATCTATACTTCCTACCATTGTATAGTTAACATATTTTTACTTTCTAAAAATATGTTTGTCTTGGAAAAATGTTTATTTCCAAACCAATAACCTCTGTTGGCACTTAAAGGTGATGGGTGCCCTGAGGTTAATACACAATGCTTGGAAACATCTATTTTTGTTCCTTTCTTTTTTGCATACCCACCCCATAATAAAAAAACCACATCCTCTTTATGTTCCGATATTGCAGAAATAACCGCGTCGGTAAAATGCTCCCAACCTCGTTTTTGATGACTTCCCGCTTCACCTTCTCTTACTGTTAATGTTGCATTCAATAAAAGCACTCCTTGTTTTGCCCATCTTGACAAATCACCAGATTCTGGGTATGGGATGTTTATATCTGATTCAATTTCTCTAAAAATATTAATTAATGATGGTGGATGCTTTATATTTTCATGAACTGAAAAACACAAACCATTCGCTTGGCCTTCTCCATGATAAGGATCTTGTCCTAAAATTACTACTTTAACATCTTCAAAAGAACATCCTTCAAAAGCTTTAAAAATAGTTGAATTTTCAGGGTAGCAGGTAAAAATGTTGTATTCATTTTTTACAAATGAAATTAACTTCTTAAAATATTCTTTATCAAACTCTTCTTTCAAAACATTTTTCCAACTATCAGCTATTTTTACTTCCATTGTTTCTTATTTTTGTTCACCTAAAAATCTGAATTATCTATTTTTTGGATTTTTGTAATTAAATTTAATCAAAAATAAACATTGAAAACCGCAATAACTGACAAAACACTACAAGATTTAGAATTCAATTCTGTTCTAGAACAAGTGAGTGAGTTTTGTATTTCTGATTTAGGAAAAGAAAACATTTTAATATCAAAACCATTTTCTCATGTAAAAAACCTTTTTTTTGAGTTAAACATGGTAAATGAGTATGTAAGTTCATTTGAAAACGAGAACCGAATACCTAATCATAGTTTTGAAAATATTACCGAACATATTAAACGATTAGCTATTGAAAATAGTTTTTTAGAAACTGAGTTTTTTTTAAAATTAGCAACTACTACAGAAACTGTAAATGAATTAAAAAAGTTTTTTAAAAAATTCACCGATTACTATCCTAAATTAGCTCAGTTAAGTGATACTGTTGAATACACAACTTTTGTTTCTGATGCTATTACAAAAATAATTACTTCTTATGGCGAAGTAGCTGATAATGCCTCACCTGTATTAAAACAAATTCGAAAAGATATAAATAATGTTAGAAGTAAAATATCAGAAAGTTTCTCTCGAGCATTAAGTAAAAATATTTCGAGTGGTTATTTAGATGATATTAAAGAAACAATAGTAGATAACCAACGTGTTTTAGCTGTTTTAGCTATGTATAGGCGAAAAGTTAAAGGAAGTTTATTAGGAGCTTCAAAATCAGGTAGTATTGTATATATAGCTCCGCAAGCAACTTTAGCATATAGTAGAGAACTACAAAATTTAATATACGAAGAGAAACAAGAGGTTGTAAAAATTTTACGCGCTCTAGCTGAAGAAATTAGACCTTACACACCTCTATTAGAGCAATACATTTCATTTTTAACACACATAGATGTTATTGGTGCAAAAGCAAAATATGCTAAAGAAATTAATGCCATCTTACCCAAAATAGGAAAAACTAAAAAGATATTTTTTAAAAATGCCTATCATCCTATTTTATGGAGAAAAAATAAAGATAAAAACATAGACACTGTTCCTCAAACAATTGAATTAAATGAGAAACAACAAATAATTGTTATTTCTGGTCCAAATGCTGGTGGGAAAAGTATTACTCTTAAAACCATTGGATTATTACAACTAATGCTCCAAAGTGGGCTATTGGTACCTGTTCATGAGCGAAGTGAAACTTGTATTTTCAGTACAATATTAACAGATATAGGAGATAATCAATCTATAGAAAATCAATTGAGTACTTATAGCTATCGATTAAAAAACATGCGCTATTTCTTACGAAAATGTAATGAAAACACATTGTTTTTGATTGACGAATTTGGTACTGGATCTGACCCAGAGTTAGGTGGTGCTTTAGCTGAAATATTTTTAGAGGAATTTTATCAGAAAAAAGCATATGGTATTATCACAACACATTATGCAAACCTAAAAGTATTAGCTAATGAATTAGATAATGTAACCAATGCTAACATGCAATTTGATGAACGTACTTTAGAGCCTCTTTATAAATTATTTATAGGTCAAGCTGGAAGTTCTTTTACCTTTGAAGTAGCTCAAAAAAATGGTATTCCTTATAGTTTAATTAATAGAGCTAAAAAACGTGTTGAAACTGAAAAAGTTCGTTTAGACAAAACAATTTCTAAACTTCAAAAAGAAAGAAATAGGCTTCAAAAGACGTCAGATACTCTTGAAAAGCAAAAAACTAAAGAATTAGAACATCTTGAAAATTTAAAGGAGAAAGATCAAAAAGTACGTAAAAAACTAGAGGGATTTCAGGAATTGTATGATAATAATCAACGCATGTTATCTTTAGGTCGTTCTGTTAATGATCTTTTTAATAAATATTTTCAAACAAATAATAAAAAAGAGCTTTCTACAAATTTTTTTAAGTGGGTAATGGCTGAAAAAACTAAATACACTAAAAAAAATCCACCTAAGAAAAAAACAAAGACTGAAAAAAACCAAGAGAAAATTATTGAAAAAGAACAGAAAGAGATTATAAAAAAAGTAGAGCAAGAAGTTTTACAAAAAGTAGTTAAAGTTAGAGAAGAAAAGAAAAAAGAAGCAGAGAAAATTGCCAAAGAAAGAGCTGCTTACGTTTTTAAAATTAATGATAGAGTTCGATTAATTGACGGAAATTCTGTTGGTAGTATTGATAAAATTGAAAAAAATACTGTTTTTATTAATTATGGAATATTTACCACTAAAGCTACTATTAATCAGCTAGAATTAGTTGAACGCGCAAAAAAATAAATTAAACTTCAAATTTTTATTAGGGTATTTTATTATTTGATTGTTTTATAGCTGCAAAATAATATTCTCTGAAAAATGAAGGGGTCAGAAAATATTTAAATGCTTAAATTGTTTGGTTAAGCCTCTCATGTATTTGAGAGGCTTTTGTTTTTTATATTAAAAAAAAAATTATTATTTACTTAACCTATTTAGTTAAAAATAACTTCTCCTAAATCTAAAACTTCTTTAACATTTGTAAGCCTAACTAAACGTTGTTTTTTTACTTCGTTTTTACTTCCATAAAACTTATACATTGTTATTTTAAGAAAAGTAGGTCCTGATATTTTTTCTTGACCAGTTGAATAATACTTAATTTTAATTTTATATTTCCCTTTTAGCCCTTTTTTTAATATGAATTGTTCTGGTCCAAAACCATCAGTCATATCATTTGACATTAATCCTCCTATTTTCGTTTTTTTATGTTTATAATAGCACTTTTCTCCATTTGGATCAATAACCCATAAATCAATATCTGTATCATTATGATTCCAATCAATTAATACTCTTATATCTGTATTTATTTTTTTTAAAACTCTTTTATCTAAATGAGATGTTACTAACTTATAATTATACAAGTTAATCATTCTATTTAACTCATTTAAAGCTATCGTTTCAATTCCTGAAAAACGTCTATTTTCATCCTTTACTAACAATTCACCATTAACTATTTTATATAATAAATCAACAGATTTTTGATACTCTCCAACATATTCATATACTAATGCTAAATCTCTATACGATTGAATATCTTCTGGTCTTAACTTTAAAATTTCTTTATAAATAAAAGCTGCATACTCATATAACTTATATTCTTCAAATTTATAAGCTAAAGCTTTTAATAACTCATAATTATCTAAATCAATTTCTGCTACATTTGTTAAAACTTGAATAGCTAATTTCAAATTCTTATTCTTTTTAAAAAAATCCGCTACATCTATATAAAAAGAAGGAGATTTGCCATAATTTTCTCTTAACTCTAAATATTTAGTATATGCTTCTTCTGTATTTTTGCACTCATTTAACAATTTTAAATAAGGCGTTTTAGGATTCCATCCTTTTAATTCAATTTTTTCTTTTACTAATTCTTCAAAATCAAAAATATCATCAGAATCGTCTTCATGTCCTTTCTTTGTAATATATACCAGAATTCCATTTTTTCCTTTCTGTCCATAAATACTTATCCCTTGATCTGATGTTAAACTATATAAAGAGTAAATCTTATCTGCATTTATACTAGGCTTTTTAATAACTTGTATACCATCAACTACATACAAAGGCTCTTTATTTTCTAAATTTAAAGAATTGACACCTCTAGTATTTATTTTACCACTTTTATTTATATTAACTCCATCTAAACTTTGATTAACATCACTTTCTGCTCTAATAACACTTACTGAAGCCCCTAATGCTTTTACCTCTCGTCTAGCTCCATAAGCAGTTACCACAACTTCATCTAAAACATTATCATTCTCCATTAATATATCTACTCTATTAGATACTCCTATTACTTTTTGAATAGTTCTCATACCTACAAAGCTAAAAACAAGTTCATCTCCTGTTCTAACCTTTATGGAATACTTCCCATCAAAATCAGTTTCGGTTCCTATACTTGTTCCTTTAACTAATACAGTAACACCTGGTAAAAGCCCAGATTCATCTCTAATAACACCTCTTGCAAAAAACTCTCCTCTTTGTAAAATCGTATCACTAATTATTTGAACAGCAGGAGGAGTAATAATAGGGTTCTTAATTTTTTTTATTGCTACTTTTTTAATTATTTTAATTGGTTTAAAATCTTTATCATACCATCTAAAAAGTGTATTATACTCTCTAAATAAATCATCTTTTAAATTATTTAATAGCTGTTTTTTATTGTTCACTTTTTGTGCTAATAATTCTTCATATTTTTCCTGTAGTTCACTAGGTGGTTTTATATTATGAGTCACATAATCTTCTACTCTATCTAAAATAAGAATAGAAGTAAATGGACTTATTATCTCATACTTCTTACTTAGTTTAAGAATTTCTTCTTTATTTTTTTCTGACTCTAATACTAAATCATTCATCTTATTTTGAGCCCATATTTTTGACACTAATTTATTTCTATTTTTCCTTTTTTTGATTTTAAATGATATTGTTTTTACAGTATCAAGTTCATTACCTAAATAAATTTGTATTTTTTTATTAATGAAGTTCCCTTTGCCTGATATAAAAAACTGATTATCAACAACACTTCCTTTTTTAGGATAAAATTCAACCTCTTCACCTGCTAAGTTAGTTCCTAATATTTGTATTTTTTTTTCTAAAAACTTATTGAATGCTTGTTTTATAGATGTTTGAGATAAATTTAAATAAGCACCTCCACTTTTTTCTGCCTTATCTTTCAATAAAATATGATTAGCTGATTCACTACTGTTTATGATATATGAATTTTTATAAAAATTGAATTTTAAAGTGCTTAATGTATTTAAACCATCAGTGAATACCATGTTTATAGCACTAGTACTTTTATACTTTGATAAAAAATTAAATGATGATGCTCCATCATAAACTGTATTCTCAAGTTTCGTTTTTAACTTATTCCAATTTCCATTAACTACTGAAAACCTTTTTTTAACCCTGATTTTTGTATTAAATAATATTAAGTCTATCTTACAATTCTTTACTTCTTTAAAATACAAGTTTAGCAATGCTAATTCTCTTTTTACATTTTTATTTTTTTGAGACAATGATTTATCCCATAAAATGGTAATCTTCTTTTTTAACTTCCTACTTACTTTTTCAATATTCAAATTTTTAGTAAAATATAAATAGTTTTTATAAGTAAGTTTTTTTTCTTTATTATGATTTAATGGTATCTCTATTAATATAGGTTTTGATACCCTTTGTTTATTTCTATTTATTTTTAAACAGAACGTATTTTTATCTGTATCAAAAACAAATTTTTTATTAAACCCCTTTTTTAAAATTGGTCTATTTTTTTGATTTAAAACGTTTATTGATAATGAAAACTCCTCTAATTTATTTTTAAAATGAAATGGTAATTTATAATAATAAGAACCAGAGTTAGCTATAAGTTTTTGTTGAATTTCAACAACTACTCTTTTATATCCTTTTGCCGGTATTGGGTAAATTCTTGCTTTATAATTGTTTCCTTTAGTTTGTTCTAATAATGCAGGGTCTATTTTAGTTCTCACTGTAGTTTCAAATGCTACTCTTGCTTTTTCTTTTTCAACAATAACAGCCTTTCTTAGTTTATCATTTATTTGAAGAGAAAAACCTGTAACTGATTGATTTTCGCCTAAAGGAAATATAAACTCTCCTTCTAAAACTCTATTATTAGGATTGTAAAATTGCATATCAAAAGTAGTAGTTGCAATATCTCCTGTAATGATAGTTTTTACATGTAGTTTTTTTACAGAAATATGTTTATTTCCTATTTTAATTTTTGGAATTTCCTGTGCTTGAAGTATTACTGAAGTTAGTAATAAAAATACGTATAATAATTGTTTACTCATAGTGCTTCATTTTATTTACACTAAAAGTATTTGTATTAATTATCGTAAAAAAACAGCTATGAGTGAACTATAAGTATTTGCTAGTAAACTGCCCCTTTTAATTAGTTTATTGTTTCATGTTCATATAATAGCTAACTAATATTACTCCAAATACCTGTTTTCTTTTGTAATTGTGTGTAAATTTTTAATAAACCAGAATTCTTAGGTTGAGACAAAGCTGGGTCTTCTTGTAATAAATTAATAGCTGTTTGACGAGCTTTATATAGTATAGGAGAATCTTTTATTACATCTGCTATTTTTAGGTTTAATACACCGCTTTGTTGAGTTCCCATTATATTTCCAGGGCCACGAAGTTTTAAATCTACTTCTGCTATTTTAAACCCATCAGTAGTATCTACCATTGTTTTTAAACGTGTTTTTCCATCAGAAGACAACTTATAACTAGATAATAATATACAATAGCTTTGATCAGCTCCTCTACCTACTCTTCCTCTTAATTGATGTAACTGACTTAATCCAAACCGTTCAGCGCTCTCAATTACCATAACAGATGCATTAGGTACATTTACACCTACTTCAATTACAGTAGTTGCTACCATAATTTGTGTTTCACCATTTACAAAACGATTCATTTCATAATCTTTATCAGCTGGCTTCATTTGTCCGTGAACAATACTAATTTGATATTTAGGCGAAGGAAATTCTCGTGAAATACTCTCATATCCATCCATTAAATCTTTATAATCCATAGCTTCAGACTCTTGAATTAACGGATAAACTACATATACCTGCCTTCCTTTAGTAATCTCATCTTTTAAAAACTTAAAAACTCCTAAACGATTACTATCATACCTATGTATTGTTTTTATTTCTTTACGCCCAGGAGGTAACTCATCAATAACTGAAATATCTAAATCACCATATACAGACATTGCCAAGGTTCGAGGTATTGGAGTTGCTGTCATTACTAAAATGTGAGGAGGCACTATTTCTTTATTTTCTTCTTTTCTTCCTTTATTCCATAGTTTAGAACGCTGAGCAACTCCAAAACGATGTTGCTCATCTATAATAGCTATTCCTAAATTTTTAAATTGTACTTTATCTTCTAATATAGCATGGGTTCCTATTAAAATATGTAAACTTCCATCTTCTAGTCCTGCATGAATCTCTCTTCTTTTTTTGATTTTTGAAGAACCTGTTAATAAATCAACTTTTATTGTTGTATTTTCTAAAAGCTCAACAATACCATTATAATGCTGTATTGCTAAAATTTCAGTAGGGGCCATTATAGTAGCTTGAAAGCCATTATCAATAGCTAACAACATTGTTAATAAGGCTACAATTGTTTTTCCTGAACCTACATCACCTTGAAGTAACCTATTCATGTGTGCACTTGAACCTAAATCTTTTCGTATTTCTTTTAATACTTTTTTTTGTGCATTTGTTAAATCAAAAGGTAAATTATTATTATAGAAACTCGTAAAATTCTCTCCAACTTGTTCAAAAACAAATCCTTTTATTTTTGATTTTCTAATCAATTTTTTTTGTAATAATTGTAATTGAATAAAAAAAAGTTCTTCAAACTTTAATCTAAATTGAGCTTTAGTTAATAACTCTTGGTTTTTAGGGAAGTGGATATTTAATAAAGCTTCTCGTTTTGCTATTAGCTGGTGCTCATTTAATAAATACGCTGGTAATGTTTCTTCAATTGCCCCAAATACTTGCTTAAATAGATATTGGATCATATTTCCAATTACCTTGTTGCTTATCCCTTTATTAGTTAATTTTTCAGTTGAAGGATACACTGGCTGCATAGCCATTTGTAATTTGCTTTTATACGCTTGAACTGTTTCCATTTCCGGATGTGGCATGCTAGCAGTTCTATTATACCAATTTAGCTTACCATAAATAACATAGGGTACATTTACTTTTAAATTATCTTTAATCCATTTCGCTCCTTTAAACCAAACTAACTCCATAGAACCTGTAGCATCAGTAAATGTAGCTACTAACCTACTTCCTCTTTTTTGTTTTACATTTTTAATACCAGTTATTTTACCAACAATTTGTACTTCAGAAGAATTTTGTTGTAATTGATTAATTGTATAAAACTGAGTTTTATCTACATAACGAAATGGAAATAAATGGAGTAAATCTCTACACGTTTTTATCCCTAATTCAGAATATAATAATTCTGCTCTAGCAACACTAACTCCTTTTATATATGTAGTAGGATGATTTAAATTCATAGAATTTAATAATGACTATTTTTTATTAGTTTCAATAGTTAATTCTTTTCCTTGCCAAACAAATTGTTTAGTTTCTATTGTTATTTTTTTATGTTCTGCAACTTCATCTATCATTTCTCCATGTTCTCTTTTTAAAATAATTTTATCTTTTTTTCCACCAAAATCCGAAGGAAAAACAACATCTTCCTTTAACCAATATAAATCACCATCTGCTACAGAAGACAATTCAATGGCTTTTATTAAGGAGCTTCCTGTATTAAATAAATAATAACCTCCTCCATCAACACCACAAGCTTCTGCTAAATAATCAATATAAATCATGTTTTTTATTGATTCTACTCCTTTATTATCTGATACACTTATTGAAAAAGTAGTTGTAGCTATTCTTGTACTATTTTCTATATAATCTTCATTTCCATTAACAACTCTTGTAAGTACAAAATAGTCATCATTTACCTTTCTTAAAGAAATTAAATATATAGAATTTTTTATTTTTTTAATGTCTTTTGATATCAATCCTCCTAATAAAAAACCTTCTTCTCCATTACTGGTTTTTATCTTATACCAAGGCCAATCAATTCCATTATATAACTTTATCTTATTAGTCTTTTCTATAACAAATACCTCTGTACTTATTTTTAATAATGAAATTACTTTAGAACTAGTATTGGGTTCTTCACGTAACTTAACATCATTCCCAAATAAATATACTTTTTGATTGGGTTCAAACTCTTTAGTCGGTGTAATATATACCTCTTGAGCAACCATTTGAAAAACAACACTAAAAAAAAATAATAGTATTAAATTAAATAACTTCATGCATCGACTCTTTAGCTTTTTTTACTCTTAACGAAAATACAAAAAACCAGTAAATTCAACTATCTTTGCAGTCTTAAATTCATCAAATGAGATTACATAGAAACTTAGTGTACACGGTTATTGATAGCTTACGTGACATTTTTAATGAAGAGGTTTATGCCGATAAAGCTGTTGAAAAAGCTTTGAAAAGAGATAAGCGTTGGGGAGCTCGTGATAGAAAATTCGTTGCTGAAACCATTTATGAAATTGTACGATGGAAACGATTATATGCTGAAATTGCAAATGTTAAAACTCCTTTTTCACGACCTGAGTTATGGAGAATTTTTGCAGTTTGGTGTGTGTTAAAAGGAATTAAATTACCTGATTGGAATCAAATAGAACCTACACCAAATAGAAGAATTAAAGGTAAATTTGATGAGCTTTCAAAAATTAGAAAATTTAGAGAAGCTATTCCTGATTGGATTGATGAAGTTTGTGTACAAGAATTAGGTGAAGAACTTTGGACTAAAGAAATTGCAGCTTTAAACAAACAAGCCCAAGTTATTTTACGTACTAATACATTAAACATTTCTAAAGAAAAACTAAAAAAAGAATTAGCTTTAGAAGATATTGACACTGAATTTATAAAAGGGCATGATGATGCATTAAAGTTGGTAGAACGTGCTAATGTTTTTAAAACTGAAGCTTTCAAAAAAGGTTATTTTGAAGTTCAAGATGCTTCTTCACAGCTTGTAGCTGCTTATTTAGATGTTAAGCCAGGAATGAAAGTAGTTGATACTTGTGCTGGTGCAGGTGGTAAAACACTTCATTTAGCTTCTTTAATGGAAAATAAAGGGCAAATTATAGCTATGGATATTTACGAGAGTAAACTAAAAAAATTAAAAGTTCGTTCTCGAAGAAATGGTGTTCATAATATTGATACTAAAGTTATTGATTCTACTAAAGTTATAAAAAAATTACACAATAAAGCAGATAGAGTATTAATTGATGCTCCATGCTCTGGACTTGGTGTAATAAGAAGAAACCCTGATAGTAAGTGGAAATTACAACCTGAGTTTTTAACTAAAATAAGAAAAACACAACAAGAAGTATTACAACAATACTCTAAAATGGTAAAACCTGGAGGAAAACTTGTTTATGCAACATGTTCTATACTACCTTCTGAAAACCAAGAACAGGTTAACACTTTTTTAGCTTCTGAAGCTGGAGCAGAATTTTCTTTTGTTAAGGATAATAAAGTATTGGCTCATCTTTCTGGTTTTGATGGTTTCTATATGGCTTTACTAGAAAAGAAATAGTCTGTTTAAGTAAAAAAAAATCTAATTAAAAACCCCTTTTGAGAATTCTCAAAAGGGGTTTTTAATTATGAATAAAATATAACTAGGTTATTATTTAATTATTATTTTCTTTACTAACCTTTCTTTATCAGATTCTATTAAAACTACATATATTCCTGTTACTAAAGTTAAATCATAATCAATTGTATATTCAGACTTACCATCAAGCTTTTTAGCACTGATTAGATTATTCTTATACATACCGAAAATCCTTACATTAACTTTATTTTCTTTTTTAAGTTTTACATCTAACTTAAACTTTCCATTTGATGGATTAGGATAAACTACAAAGTCTTTTATCATAGGTTGACTTCCTGTACTATCTTTTACATCTTTATCCGTATCGTTTTCTATAACATAAATAGTTTTTGTAATATATTCTTCACATTCTCCTATCCTTGTTACAAGTGTTATTTCGTACTCACCAACCTTATCAAAAAGAACTTCTACATAACTACCTGATTCGTCTATAATTTGTCCTTCATTAGGTACAATCCAAACAGACTCTTCAGGCTCAGGAGAGCTTACATTAACAGCAATAAAGCTTTCATTAACAAAAACCTGTGTAGAAACAATAAAGTTAGCTGAAATTTCTGTATTTGTAGTTTTTACAATTATTTCATCAGTTACTGAACAACCTTTCTTATCTGTTGAAATTACTTTATAGGTTCCTGACTCATTTACTTCAACCATTGAATCTGTACTTGTAAACCCATTACTTGAAGTCCATGAATAATTTACACCATCTTTAATACTTCCGTCTAAAATAATTTTTTGCCCTTTACATAAAGTAACATCTTTACCCAAGTCTAATTTAATTTTCTCTGGACTTGTTATTTTAAAAGATTTAGTAATACTACATCCTTTATTATCAGTTATTATAACGCTATAAGTTCCTTCAATTAAGTTATTTAATGTATTAGAAACACCTCCATTACTCCATTTATAACTATAAGGCATAGCTCCTCCCTTAACTGAAAGATTAATTTGACCATCATCACCTTGATAGCAAGTTGGATTTATTAAACTATAATCATCTAAAAGTAAAGGTTCAGGTAAAACAATAGCTATATTATTTGAAACTTTACATCCATTAACATCAACTACTGTTAATTTATATGATCCAGTTTTTACATCCTTTAAAGCTGATGTATTATCACCAGTACTCCATAAATAAGTGTAGGGTCCTGTACCTCCACTTACTGAACTATTAACTTCCCAGTCATTTCCTTTTCCACAGTTTACATAGTCTGAAGTTAATTTCAATTCAAGTATTGATGGTTCTTTTAATTCATACTTCGAACTAGTAATTATATTATTATTAGCATCTGTTATAACAACATAATAAGTACCTCCCGATAAATTACTTAAAGTAGAAGTTGCTCCTATTACAATAGTACTTCCTTCTTTATACCATATATAAGTATAATCTTTAACCCCTCCTTTTACTATTGCTTCGATTTCTCCATTTGAAGATCCATTACAGCTTATTATCGAATTACGTTTTATACTAACTTCTAGTTTTTCAGGCTCAGATAATTCAAAAGTCT
>JBELFC010000059.1:0-18712 GCA_042093175.1 Tenacibaculum sp.
ATAAGGCTTGACCTTATCTGAAGGCAACATTGTTAATCCAGATTTTTCAAACTCATTAACACCTTTAGGGTACATTGTACTACTCAAAGACATTTGTTGAACAATATCATAATTTACAATATTAATTACTACCTCTTTAGTAACCTCAGCATTATCTAATGTATGCTTTGTTTTGTTTGCTCTTACACTTCTAGCTGGTGAAAAAATCATTATTGGAGGGTTTGCTCCAAAAACATTGAAAAAACTAAATGGTGATAGATTTGGGTTTCCTTCTTCATCTATAGTACTTGCAAAGGCTATAGGTCTAGGAGCTATGGCTCCTAATAAATAACCATGAAGTTTAGCTGTTGGTATATCTTTAGGATTTATGGATAACATTGTTTAATTTATTTTTAGTGTAAATATACTACAGATTTATATATCATGTTATAGTAAAGAATAGTTTATATTTGAGATATGAGTCTTTTTCAAAATACATTTTGGCTAAAACGTGTAGTCGTATTAATTTCTATTGTTATTGTTTCCTTAATTTTATGGAACACATACATTTTCTTTCAAAAGTTTAAAGAAGAAGAGCGTAATAAAATGAAACTTTTCGCTATAGCAATGAAAGAATTTGGGAATAACTCAAATTTAGATGACGAATTTAATGTTGAAGGAAAAGTTATTGAAAATACTAAAAGTATACCTTTAATTTTAACAAGTGAAAAAGGTGAAATTATTGAAAGTCAAAATTTAGATAGTTTAAAAGTATTAAACCCAAAATATTTAGAAAAACAACTTCAAATCATGAAGGATCAGAATGATCCTATTGAAATAAGTTATAAAAACACTCAAAAACAATACGTATACTATAGAAATTCTGATTTATTATATAAACTAAAATATTATCCACTCGCTTTATTATTAATTCTAGGTTTGTTTATAACTATAATATATATGGTTTTTAAATCTAGTAAAGTTGCTGAACAAAATAAACTTTGGACAGGAATGGCAAAAGAAACTGCTCATCAAATTGGTACACCTTTATCGTCCTTGTTAGGGTGGATTGCTATTTTTCGTACAGAAAATATTGACCAAATGTACGTTGATGAGATAGAAAAAGATGTAGATCGTTTGAATATTATTGCGAATCGTTTTTCTAAAATTGGTTCTCTTCCAGAATTAAAACAACACAATATTGTTTCTATTACTAAAACAGTATTTAATTACTTAGAATCTCGTAGTTCTAAGCAAATTTCATTTTCTTTTAACGCATCTCATGAAGAAATTAACACTCAAATTAACACTGAATTATTTGGGTGGGTAATAGAGAACCTTATCAAAAATGCTATTGATGCAATGCAAGGTAAAGGTACTTTAGACTTATCTATAAAGAGTACTTCTAAAAAAGTTAAAATTACCATTTCTGATTCTGGAAAAGGAATGCATAAATCACAGTTTAAACAAGTATTTAAACCTGGATTTACAACTAAAAAACGTGGATGGGGATTAGGCTTATCTCTTTCTAAAAGAATAATTGAAGATTATCATAAGGGGAAAATTTTTGTTCAAAAATCAGAAATAGGAAAAGGGACTACATTCCAAATTTTATTAGATAAATTTTAATTTACTTTTTCTATTCTTTTTCTCTGTAAGTACCCAAACAATATCCCGCCAATAGTCCATATTACAACACCAATTAAAATACTTATTGTTGTTATTTTCTCTCCTATAATTAACGGGTAAATAATACTCATAATTACAAACATTATTGCTCCCCATAATAAGCCAACTTTAGTCCATTTTTTCATTATTCAAAGTTTTTTTCTATTTGTTTAGCTAAAGAAATAAATTCATCATTTGTTAATTTTACCTTTTGAGTAAATTGCATGTCTACCATGGTATTAATTGGTATTAAATGTACATGAACATGAGGTACTTCTAACCCAATAACACTCATTCCAATTCGTTCACAAGAAATTGTTTTTTCTAATGCTTTTGCCACTCTATAAGAAAAAGACATTAAATTAGAATATTCATCTTTAGATAAATCAAAAATTTTATTTTCTTCTTTCTTCGGAACAACTAAAGCATGTCCCTTTGCATTAGGGTTAATATCTAGAAAAGCAATGAAACCCTCATTCTCAGCAATTTTATATGAAGGAATTTCTCCTGTTATTATTTTTGTAAAAATACTTGCCATTATTATAATTTTTAGTAAAAATAAAAAAAGCGTTACTTCCGTAACGCTTTTAACTAGTATATTTTTTAATTATCTTGAAATTTCTAATACTTCAAATTTCATAATACCGTTTGGTACTTTAATTTCAGCTATCTCTCCAACACTTTTCCCTAACAATCCTTTTCCTATAGGAGAATTTACAGATAACTTTCCATTTCTAACATCAGTTTCAGAATCGGCTACTAAAGTATACGTAAACTCCATTCCGTTTGCTGAATTCTTTATTTTAACAACCGAATGAATTAAAGCTTTAGATGTATCTAACTGACTTTCATCTATAATACGTGCGCTAGCTACAACATTTTTTAATTTTGCTATTTTAAACTCTAATAATGATTGTTCTTCTTTTGCTGCATGATACTCCGCATTCTCACTTAAATCCCCTTTATCTCTAGCATCGGCTATTTCTTGTGTAACACGTGGTCTTTCAACTTGCTCTAATTGAGCTAATTCTTCTTTTAATTTTTTTAGCCCTTCTTCTGTGTAATATGATACGTTACTCATAACTTCAATAAATTTAAAAATCTCATCCCTAACGGAATGAGATTGTATTACAAATGTACAAAATTTTCGTAAATTCGTGACGTTATATTTATAGATACACAAAAAAACATGAAAAAATTATCTTTATTGCTACTTCTTACAATCTTATCAAACTGCAGTAGTACTCCCTCTATAAATAGCTGTTTTAGAAATACAATAGCCCCTATTACAGTATTTCTAAACAACCCTCAATTAAATGGTTTATTAACTCCAAATGGAACAGCCGCTATAAGCGGAGGTATCAATGGTATTGTACTATTTAATAAAGGAACTGGTGGATCTTTTTCTCCTTACATAGCAATAGATAGACAATGCCCTAATAAAGATTGTACTACTCCAATGACAATAAATTCTCCTGTTTTGGAATGTTCTTGTGATGGCAGTAAATACAGTATGTTAAATGGTAGCCTTATAAAAGGCACTAATAATTGTGAAGGTGGTGCTAGAATTTATACTGTTACCCAAAACGGAAGTAGTTTACAAATAAGTAATTAATTTAAACATACTATGAAATAGATTCTTATTTTTGCAGCAACAACAACACTTACTAACAAATTTATCGTGAAAAATTATTTTTCTTCAAACTTTAAATTGGGCGTTCTTGGTGGCGGACAATTAGGGAGAATGTTACTTACAGAAACACAAAAGCTAGATATTTATACGGTTATCTTAGATTCAAATAATGAAGCTCCGTGCGCACAAATTTGTAATGAATTTCATCAAGGAGATTTATTAGACTTTGATACTGTTTACAATTTTGGAAAAAAAGTTGATGTTTTAACTATTGAAATTGAAAATGTAAACATTGATGCTTTAGATAAACTGGAAGCTGAAGGGCATACTATTTATCCTAAACCAGAAAACTTAAGAACAATACAAAATAAGGCACGTCAAAAAGTGTTTTATCATGATCATAATATCCCAACAGCAGATTTTTCTAGATTCGCTTCTTTAGAAGAATTAAAACACTCTATCGATAATGGAGCGGTAAACTTTCCTTTTGTATGGAAATCTGCAAGGTTTGGGTATGATGGAAATGGTGTGAAAATTGTTAAATCTATTACAGATTTAAATAATTTACCTACTGATGAATGTATCGCTGAAAAATTAATTCCTTTTAAAAATGAATTAGCTGTTATTGTAGCTAGGAATACAAATGGAGAAGTTAAAACTTATCCAGTTGTTGAAATGGAATTTCATCCAGAAGCTAACCAGGTAGAATATGTAATTTGCCCTGCAAGAATAGAAGAAAACGTAGCTAAAAAAGCGCGTGAAATAGCTTTAAAAGTAGCTGATATTTTTGATTTTGTTGGGTTATTAGCAGTTGAAATGTTTCAAACTGAAAATGATGACATTTTAGTAAACGAAGTAGCTCCAAGAACTCATAACTCTGGTCATTACTCAATAGAAGCTAGTTATACAAATCAGTTTGAGCAACACCTTCGTAGTATATTAAACCTTCCTTTAGGTAATACAGATAGTAAATTAGCTGGTATCATGGTAAACTTAGTAGGAGCTGAAGGACATACTGGTGAAGTTGTTTATAAAAATATCGAAGAAATTTTAAAAATAGATGGTGTTACACCTCATCTTTATGGTAAAAAAACAACAAAACCTTTCCGTAAAATGGGACATGTTACTATTGTTAACACTGATATAAATGAAGCAAGAAAAGTTGCTCAGCAAGTAAAAGAAACCATACAGGTTATAGCTAAGTAATTTTTAAACAAATGATTGCTTTTTTACATACATCAAAAATTCACATTAATCGTTTTGAAAATTTAGTTAGAAAATTTGACAAAAAAATCAATGTGAAACATTATGTAAATAATGATTTATTAGTGTATGCTCTTAAAAATAACTCTTTGCATAAAGATGGTTTTGAAAAAGAGCTACTAACTATAAAAAGCGATGCTCCTCAACTTATCATTTGTACTTGTTCTACTTATGGGGAAGAATGTGACAAAAGGAATGATGTTGAACGTATTGATTTACCTATTGCTAATTTTTTAGTTAAAAACTATAAAAAAATTGGTATTGCTTTTACTGTTAACACCACTAAAAAAATAAGTGAAGAGATGTTAATTAATGAAGCTAAGTTAATTAACAAAACAATTGAAATTGTAAGTATTGATTGTTCAAGTTCTTGGAAATATTTTGAAAACGATGAATTTGACAATTATGAACTTACAATTGCTAATAAAATAAACACATTAGCATCACAAGTAGATGTTATTTTTCTTGCTCAAGCATCTATGGAAGATGCTAAAAAGCATCTTATAAATTTAAATAAAGAAGTTTTTTCTAGTCCAGAATTTGGAGTAAAGAGCTACTTAAACAAACTAAAAACAACAAAATTATGGTAGGTATTATAATGGGAAGTGACTCAGATCTTCCAATCATGCAAGAAGCGATAGACGTATTAGAGAGCTTTGATATTCAAGTTGAAGTTGATATTGTATCTGCTCACAGAACTCCAGAAAAATTAGTTGACTATGCTACTAATGCTCACAAAAGAGGTGTAAAAGTTATTGTTGCTGGTGCTGGTGGTGCTGCTCATTTACCTGGAATGGTTGCTAGTATGAGTCCGTTACCAATAATTGGAGTACCTGTAAAAAGTAGAAATTCAATTGATGGATGGGATTCTGTTTTATCTATTCTTCAAATGCCTGGAGGTGTACCCGTAGCTACTGTTGCTTTAGATGGCGCAAAAAATGCAGGTATCTTAGCTGCTCAAATTATTGGTGCTTCAGACACGTGTGTTTTAGATAAAATAATAGCTTATAAGGAAGGCTTAAAACTCAAAGTTGAAAAAGCTTCTGAAAGAGTAAAAAAATAAGTATTTTAGTAAAAAAATATAATTATAAACCTCATAGATTTTAAATTTATGAGGTTTCATTAATTATTTAAGAAAGTAAAAAATGAATCCATTATTACAAGATTTTAATACTCCTCCTTTTTCTAAAATTAAGGAAGAAAACTATAAACCTGCCATTAAAGAAGCTATTGAAATAGCTAAAAAAGAAATTAAT
Source organism: Tenacibaculum sp. (assembly GCA_042093175.1). Lineage (GTDB taxonomy): Bacteria > Bacteroidota > Bacteroidia > Flavobacteriales > Flavobacteriaceae > Polaribacter. The sequence continues at coordinate 5,800 of JBELFC010000059.1, forward strand.
GATATTGTTAATAATACAGAAGCACCTTCTTTTGAAAATACTACTGTAGCTTTAGACAACACAGGTGAAAAACTAGATAAAATAACTTCCATTTTTTTTAACCTCAATTCTGCTGAAACAAACGAAGAGATTCAAGAAATTGCCAAAGAAATTTCTCCTTGGTTAAGCGAATTTAAAAATGATATGGTTTTAAATGAAGCATTATTCAAACGAGTAAAAGCAGTTTACAATCAAATCGCAAATTTAAGCTTAACGCCTGAGCAAGAAATGTTGCTAGAAAAGCAATATAAAGGATTTGCACGTAATGGCGCTAATTTAGATAATGATGAGAAAGTTGAATTGAGAAAAATAGATGCTGCTCTTTCAAAACTATCATTACAATTTGGAGAACATATTTTAGCGGAAACCAACTCTTTTGAAATGCTTCTTACCAACGAAAAGGATGTTTCTGGATTACCAGAGAGTGCAAAAGAGGCAGCTAAAATGATGGCCACTCAACGCAACAAAGAAGGTTGGTTAATTACCCTAGATTATCCTAGCTATATCCCATTTATGACATATGCTGATAATAGAGAGTTACGAAAAAAACTAGCTATTGCAATGGGGAAAAAAGGGTTTCAAAAAAATGAATATAACAATGAGAAAATTGTTTTAGATATTGTAAATCTTCGTCATAAACGTTCCAATTTATTAGGGTATAAAACACATGCTAATTTTGTTTTAGAAGAGCGAATGGCTGAATCTCCAGAAAATGTTTTAACTTTTTTAAATGAATTATTAGAAAAAGCAAAACCAGCAGCAATTCGTGAGTTTAATAACTTAGAAAATTATGCTAAAAAATTAGATTCAATTGAAAAGTTAGAAAAATGGGATGGTTCTTACTACTCTGAAAAATTAAAAAAAGAATTATTTAATTTAGATCAAGAATTATTAAAACCTTATTTTAAACTTGAAAATGTAATTGAAGGCGTATTTGCTATTGCTGGTAAATTGTTCGATTTAAAATTTGAAGAAATTGATACTATTGATAAGTATCACGAAGATGTTAAAACATATACTGTTTCTGACTCTAAAGATAACTTTATCTCGCATTTTTATGCAGATTTTCATCCTAGACCAGGAAAAAGAAATGGTGCATGGATGACTTCTTATAAATCTCAACAAATAAAAAATGAAATAAATGAGCGTCCTCAGGTATCTATAGTTTGTAACTTTACTAAACCTACAGATACAAAGCCCTCTTTACTTACGTTTAATGAAGTTACTACTTTATTTCATGAATTTGGTCATGCTTTACATGGAATGTTAGCAAACACTACGTATAATAGTTTATCAGGCACATCTGTTTCTTGGGATTTTGTTGAATTACCTAGTCAAGTTTTAGAGAACTGGTGTTATGAAAAAGAAGCTTTAGAGCTTTTTGCAAAGCATTATGAAACTGGAGAAACTATTCCTATGGAATATGTAGAAAAGATAAAAGAATCTGCTAGTTTCCATGAAGGTATGCAAACATTACGTCAATTAAGTTTTGGCTTATTAGATATGCAATGGCATGGTACAAATCCTACCAACATTAAACATGTAAAAGATTTTGAAGTAGCCGCTTTTTCAGATACTCAATTATACCCGGATGTTTCAGAAAATTGTATGAGTACAGCTTTTGCTCATATATTTCAAGGAGGATATTCTGCTGGTTATTATTCTTATAAATGGGCTGAAGTTTTAGATGCAGATGCTTTTGAGTATTTTAAAGAAGAAGGAATCTTCAATAAAAAAATAGCAGATAAATTTAAAGATAATGTTCTCTCTAAAGGAGGAACAGAAAAACCTATGGATTTATATAAACGTTTTAGAGGTAAAAAACCTAACTCAGATGCTTTATTAAAACGTGCAGGATTAATAAGTTAGCATTTAACTTTTTTATTTTTTTATAACAAAAATAAGTTCCTATTTTTATAAAAATATTTTTTATGAGAATAGGAATTTTTGTATTTATTGTTCTGTTTTTTACTGCCAATAATTTTTCTCAATCTATTATAAAAGGAAAAGTTACAACTCACAAAAACGAACCTTTAGAAGGTGCTTCAGTTTATTTAAACAACACAACTATTGGAACCACAACTAACGGAAAAGGTGAATTTCAGTTAAAAACTCATAAAGGTAATTATGAATTAATTGTTTCATTCATTGGGTTTAAAACCATACAGCTTAGCATAGATAGTAATGTTAGAACTAAGCCATTATTATGTAAATTAAATCCTGATACTAATATTTTAAATGAAGTTGTTATTCAGAAAACAAAATACGACGATGATTGGAAATATAATTTATCTCGTTTTAAAAAAGCTTTTTTAGGAAAAACAGAATTAGCATCACAATGTTTGATTTTAAATCCTAAAGTTTTACATTTTGACTTTGACAAAAAAACAAATAAGCTATCTGCATATGCTAGTAAACCTCTTCAAATAAAACATAAAGGTTTAGGTTATTTAATATATTATGATTTAATAGAGTTTTCATTAATCAATAACCGTATTCTTTTTAGTGGATATACTAAATATCAAAACTTAAATATTACTATTAAAAGTAAATGGAAAGCCAATAGGTTAAAAGCATATAATGGTTCTCGTATGCATTTTTACAGATCAATCATTAAAGATGAATTAGATATTGCTGGTTTTAAAATAAACCAATTACAAAAAGTACTTAACCCAGAAAGGCCTCATGATAGTATTATAAATGAGGCTAAATTGAAATTAGCTTCTAAACCTAATTTCAATAGTTTTAAAAAACTCCCAACTTTTCACTCTAATAAATTGAATCTTTTTAATAAAAAAATAAGAAGCTCATTAGTTAGAAGAATGCTTACAAAAGAAACTCACTTTACAAAAAAGTTTAAAATAAAATTCTCTAAAGAAGAAATAAATAAAATTATAAATGGTCCTTTTCATGTGAGAAAAGATAGTAAAGGACTTTATTATGCCACACCAAAAACAAAATTATATGATAAAGAGACTGACTCATTAAGCTTCATAGCTAGGAAAGAGCATTTAAAAAAATATATTAATAAGCCTGTAAAGAAAAACTTAATTTTAGATGATTTTATTATTAAAAAGAGTACTGCTTTTTATTTAAGTTTTCCTTATTTACTTGAGATTAATTACCTTAATGAACCAGAAGAAGACAACTATAGATTTGGTAAAGCGAAGCTAGACTACCAACAATCTTTTATATCTCTTATTAATACTAAAAAAACACCGATAAGTAAAAAAGGTGTTTTAATTGAACCTTTTACTGTTTTACATGAAGGATATTGGGGATATGAAGCTTTTGCTAACATGCTTCCTTTAGATTACCAACCTTTAAATAAATAACTACAAGGGTTTTAACTTAAAAAGTTACTTTTTTGAAAATATTAACAGTATATATCATAAATAAAAAGCTTAAGTAATTAGTTTTGTTACTTTAAGATGATTTTAACAATAAAAAATAATACAATAAAAAAAATAGCATCTCTTTTTTTGGTGCTTTTTCTTATTGCCCCTATTGTTATAAAAACAATTCATCATCATCATGAAAATGATACTCATATTGATTGTAAAACTGAGTCAACTCATTTACATCAAGAAATCATTAATGACTGTGATATTTGTTATTTTTCATTTTCAAGTTTCTACTCGCTTAATTTAAATATTGAATATTTTATCTCTACTTTTTACAATACTGTAAAAATTGATAATTATTACTTTATTAAATTAACTAGTGTTGAATCGCTTAAAAAACTAAGAGCTCCCCCATACTTTATATAATATCTCTTCTTTTTATAATTATAAAGTAACACATAAATTAATTTCTATAATTAGTAAGACATCTTTCATTTTGTAATAAATGATTAACTACTTATTTATTTCATTTTTTGATTCCCTTATTTTTCTGGATATTAATAACTAATTATTACTGCACATCTAATTATCAAAAAAAATGCTCTCTATAAATAAAACAAAGGGTGTTTTGCCTTAAAAAATTTGATTTTTTAGTAGTTATAAATTAAGAAACCTCAACAATAACAAATCAAAAAACGAATAAATATCACAAAAAGTACGATATGATAAAAACAAACAACTTAACTAAAAAATATGGCGACTTTACCGCTCTGGATAATTTAAATATAGAAATAAAAAAAGGAGAAATATTCTGCCTTCTTGGAGCCAATGGTGCAGGTAAATCAACAACTATAAACTTACTATTAAACTTTATTACTCCATCGTCGGGAGAAGCTTTTATTAATGACCTAGATGTTAATAAGAATACTAAAAAAACAAAATCTTTTTTAACCTATATCCCTGAAAACTTAATGCTATACCCTGCTTTAACAGCAGTAGAAAACTTAGATTATTTTTTAGGTATAGGTGGCTATAAGTTTTCTAAAATAGAATTAGAGTTCTTTTTAGATGAGGCAGGATTACAACAAGAAGCCTATCATAAACGCACTCAGTATTTTTCTAAAGGGATGAGACAAAAAATTGGTATTGCTTTAGCTATTGCTAAAGACGCTAAAGTTTTATTATTAGATGAACCCACTTCTGGTTTAGACCCTAAATCTAGTAACGAATTTGGTGTGCTTCTAAAAAAAATGAAATCAGACAATGTAGCTACATTAATGGCTACACACGATATCTTTAGAGCTAAAGAAATAGGTACTCATATTGGTATAATGAAACAGGGGAAACTAAAACATTATTTCTCAAGTGAAGATATTTCTCTTCAAGATTTAGAGAAATTATATTTAGAAACAATGAATTTAAAAGAAGAGACAGTATGATTTATCACATAATAAAAAAAGAACTTAAAGAAATTTTAAGAGATGGTCGTTTTAAAATTTCTTTAAGTATTGTTTTAGTATTGTTAGTTATAGCTCTATTAATTACTGCTAAACAATATGAAACTACAAATATTCAATATAATGAAGCTAAAAACAGTGAACGTAATGTTTGGGATTCTCAAGGGGAAAAAAATCCACATTCGGCCGCTCATTATGGTAATTATGTTTTCAAACCAAAATCTCCACTATCTCTTATCGACCAAGGAGTAGACAAATACACAGGTATATCTATTTTTTTAGAAGCACATAGTAGAAACCAAGCACAATTTAGTAATGCTTCTGATCAAACAGCTTTATCTCGCTTTGGTGAATTAACTGTAGACTTTATTTTATTATACATACTTCCTTTAATTACTATTTTAATTGGTTACAACAGTTTTACAAAAGAAATTGAAGGTAATACAGTTTACATATTAAAAAGTCAAGGAATTGTTGGATGGAAATTATTGTTAGGAAAATGGTTTGCTACCTTAATACCTTCTGTTACAATCACTACATTTTTATTTTTACTAGGTGGTGTTATTTTATCAAGCATTGAAAATTATGGTGTTTTTAACTGGTCAGCTTTTGGTACTTTATATCTTATATATATCACCTATTATTTAATTTTCACCAATATTACATTACTAATTTCCTCATTAGCAAAAAAATCAGGAATCTCTTTAGTTATTAATTTATCTTTTTGGGTATTAGCTTGTTTTATAGCCCCAAAAGTTGCGAGTAATTTAGCAGATACAAAATATCCATATCCTACACATCAAGAATTTTCAAAGAGAATTTCAGAAGAAAATAAAAAAGGCTTAGATGGCCATAACCCTTGGAATAAAGAAGCTAAAAAGCTCGAAAAAGAAGTTCTTAAAAAATATAATGTTGACAGCGTACATAAACTTCCATTTAATTATAGTGCCTATAGAATGCAAAAAGGAGAAGAATATCAAGCGAAAGTATATGAAAAGCATTATGATTATTTAAATGAACAAGCTAAAAATCAAGATGGAATTTATAAATCATTAGCGATTATTTCTCCGTTTCTTCCCACTCGTTTTTTATCAATGGCTGTCGCAAAAACTGATTATCAGAATCATTGGAATTTTGCAGAATCTGCAGAAAAATATAGAGTTGAAACACAACGTTTTTTAAATGGAACTACTGAGAAAAATTCAAAATATGGAGAACGATACGTTGCTCCTGCAAATACTTGGAGTAAACTACCAAAATTTAAATATCAAGCTACAACATTTTCAACTGTGCTTCAAAAAAACACATTCTTGTTTTTAATACTTGCATTATGGTTTTCGTTTACTGCTACAGTATTAATATTCACTAATAAAACCTATTAAAATGTTTATACATAATTTTAAATACGAATTAAAGATATTACTCCGTAGTAAATGGCTCTTGTTACTTTTTTTTACTATGCTTACTATTATTCTTTTTGCTGGTTATAATGGGAAACAAAAAGTAGACAAACGATTTTCAGACATTGAAAAAGCGTATAGTGCAGTAAAAAAGAAAGATTCAAAAATGTTAAAGGTCTTAGATTCAATAGAAAAAGGATTTGAAACTAGTGTAAGGCCATGGGCAAAACCAACTAGGCCAATGCATATTGGATATTCTTTTCCAAGAGTAGCAGCAATGCCTCCTCAAGCCTTAACTTTTATATCAACTGGGCAAAGTGACTTGTTTACGCATTATGTACAACCAAAAGCCTATGGTGACAGTTTTTTATTTAATTATGCTGAATTATCCAACCCAATTCAATTACTTTTTGGAAGTTTCGATTTATCTTTTGTTATTATATATATACTCCCACTCATTGTTATTGCTTTTAGTTATAATATATTCTCCTCAGAAAAAGAATCTGGGTCATTAAAATTATTAGCCTCTCAACCAGTTTCAATGTTTACTTGGATTTTACAAAAAATTGGTTTAAGATTTCTTTGGTTAACCTTAATTACACTCGTTATTTTAACCATCACTTTTGTAATTAATGAATTTAATTTTTCAACAAACTTTATAGCTTATATCAATACTCTGTTACTGGTTATAGCTTATATCCTTTTTTGGTTTGTTGTAGTCTTATTCATAAACATATTTATCAATAACTCAGCAAAAAACGCTGTAAGTTTATTAGCAGTTTGGGTATTTATAATTTTGATAATTCCAGCTATAATTGGTCAACTTAGTAATGTTTTTTATCCCATCCCTTCAAGATCTAAACTAATAAGTGAGGTAAGAGAACTAAAAGATAAAGTTTCTAAAAAACAAGATAAAATTTTAGATAATTATTTAAGAGATCATCCTGAATATGCAAGCAATGACTCTTCAAAAAATTACTCTTTTTGGCATAAATACATGGCCTCTCAAGATTTAGTTGAAGATGAATTAAAACCTTTAATAACCTCTTACGATGTTCAATTAGAACAGCAACAGAGATGGATACAAAGGTGGCAATACAGTTCCCCTGCTATAATTTTACAAGAAGCTTTTAATAACTTAGCAGGAACATCAACCTTACACTATCAAAATTACAGAAAACAAACCAGTACTTTTGCTAAAGAATGGCGTAACTTCTTTGTTCCTTTATTATATAAAAATGAAAAATTTAGCACAAACTTATACTCTAAGCTTCCAAGCTTTGAATACAAAGCTCCAAAATCTTTTTCTATATTAATAAAGCTAATTTCATTATGTCTATTCTCTATATTCTTCATAAGTTTAGCATGGATTAATTTTAAAAATAAATTAAAAAAAGGAACACTAATTAGTAATTAAAAAAAATGTCTATCACAAAAAAGTGATAGACATTTTACTTTACTCAAATTAAAAACATCCCCTTTATTCTTTTAAAAATACATTTTAACTAACCACCTTTTGTTTCTTATATTTTAATCGTGCTATTTTACTTTTATAATGTCTAGCTAACATTTCATAGACTACAAATTCATTTGTTCTATTTCTACCCATAAAAAGTCTATCTAAATTCATATGTAAAAAACTAGATACTAAATCATTAATATGTTTCTCAAGTATTCCCTCTTTGTTTAGTAGTAATAATTTATCTATTATCAATTGACTACTGCTACTTCTTTCTTCAATCAATTTCAATATTGGGTAATACTCTTTTTCTTTGTCTGTCTGTTTATCCAATACTACATCAATTTGTGATCGTAAGTTTCTATATTTAGTATCTAACATTACCTTTAAACCTTTACTTTCTCCATGTTCTTTAAAAAACATTTTACTTAGTAAATCAATTAATTGATATTTTTCACTTAAACTAAACTTAAAATCGTCTAAAAACGAATCAACCGATTTTATTGCCATTTGCCAACGAATTGTTTTTCCATATTCAAGATCTAACATTGATAACATATTAACAACAAAAACGCTATCAGTATAAAATAACTTCTCAGCTAACTCAATTGTATTATTTCCATACCTATCTAACTCTCGAGCATAGGTATCAGTTAAAATTTTTGAAATTAAATTCTGTTGTATTAAAGGTTCTAATTCATTATTAATATACTGTAGAATCATTCCAATTTTTTCAAAATTAGAAATATGAAACCGAATTCTTAAATGACTCTCTGAATCCATATATCTGATAAAAAACCAATGATCAATTACCTTATTTTCTAATAATTTTGCTGCAATTTTTTTTATTTTATCTGTTAAAATTAAATCAGATGTTTTTACCCCTGTATATATTTTGTAGTACAGCCATTCACTCCCTAAAGTAAAATATTGTTTAATATTTTGCTTTTTTACTTCTTTTTCTTTTCTTTTTACTTCTATATGCTCTTTACTCTTTTTTTCATTTAAAATTACCGCTATACATTCATTTGTATAATTATTTTCATTTGTATCTTTTATTAGAAAATCATTTGTATCAAATAAATATTCTTCTAGAATAATTTCTTCTTTATTTTTAATAACATCCAAAAAAGTATCAATAGCAATTTCTTTTTCAACATCAATCAACAACTCGTTATCCCCTTCAGATATTAAAAATTTATCTGGTACCTCTAGTTTTGTCATCATCTCTAAAAATAAGCTACGCTTTTGCTCTACCCCTATTTCTTTACTTAACAACGCTTTAAAATCCTTTTTTTTAAGATACCACTTTGCAGCACTTAAAATTGTATTGTTAAATTCAACTCTAGGCAAAAAATCAAATTGATTTGATAAAACACCCCAATTAAATCCTACATAAGGTTTTGTAAAGTACTGAGATTGTATATCACATAAAAAATGATAAACAGGTAAACTATTGTAACTATAGTTATGTGCGTTTCCTAGGCGAGGAATTATCTCTTTTTTTAATCTTTTATCAAATAGTATTACTTTATCTCTTCTTATTTTAACTACCAAATCTTCCATCTTTATTTGAAAATTAAAATCTAATGAGCTTTTAGCTAAATATGGAATTTCATACTTTCTGTAACTAGGCCTTGCTAAAATGTTCCCCGTTCTACTTTCAGGTAAATGTATTATTTCAGCTAAAATTTTTTCTGGAAATTGTTCTTGTTCAAAATCAGCTATATCTGAGATAATATCAAGTAGTTCTTCATTACCACTAGCAAAACGTCCTAGTATATTAATTGCACTACTTCCTCCAGTTCCTTTTAAGTAAATTTTATTAGTATTAGATTCAATAATTTTGAATAACACTGCCATAGTACTTGGTAAATCTTCTTCAGTATAGTCTACATTTTCAAAGTCACTTTCAGAGATCTCTATAATTTTTTTATTTTCTTTAGTAGCTTTAGTTATCAACCTTAATAAATGACTTTGTAATAAATTCCATTTTATTTCACTTTCATTATTACTTTTTTGAATAAATAAATCTTCAATTAATTCATTAACTCCTGATGTATCTTTTTCAACATAACCAACTCCTATTTCTGAATCTAATGCTAATAATAAAGGAACTTCATTATCTTCATATCGTTCTTGAAAACGTTTTATAAAATTTCCAAAACTACTTTTTGAAATAACAGGAGTAATTTTATTTAAAAATTGAATTGTTTTTTTTAATCTGTTTTGAATTTCAATATCAATAGTTTTATGAGTTCCTTCTTTATACAAATCTGTTTGAAGTAAGTTTTTTTCAGTTACGCCATTTAATACATTTTTTAATTCTTCATGAATACTCTTGTAGTAATCTATTGAGTTAAAAATAGTTTTATCACACTTCTTTATTAAATCATCTACCCTATCTAGAATATTTATTAATTGACATAAACTCTCATTTTGATGTTTGCTATTAATAGCGTTTAGTTTATAAATTATTTTATTAAAATAATCTTCACCTGTTACATTAGGCTCTAAATCACTCACAATTAACTGAGCTTCTATTAATTCATTTATAAAGTTTAAAGCCTCATTTTCATGCACATCTTCATCAACTATTAAAAAAACTAATTCTTTTATTGTTAGTCCTTTTGCTGTTTCTTTTAAAATAAAAGCTAAATATGAACTAAAATCAACACTACATATTTTATGAAAACGTTTGTTATTTTTATAATAATGTTCAATATATCTATAATTATTTCCTACTTTATAAATGCTTGTATTTGGATAAAACCTCAAGTATGGTTTAATAAAATTCGCTTTAGATATCTCTTGAGTAAGAGTACACAAAACATTCATATCTAATCTTGTTTTCCTAACAAGTGTTTCTTTTAAATCAGCATTAAGTTTAATACTATTTTTAATTCCCCAATTTCCAATACCTAATCCTGCAAATAACCCAAATGGGGTACAACGACTACTAGCTCTAGACTGATATTTATATAAAGATATATTTATCTTTTTATGTTCTTTAGTATCCTCACTTGGTTTTAATAAACATTTTCTATATTCATTATACAAAATAGGTGTTGATAAATATAATGCCTCAGAAAATAAATCATCATCTTTTTTATACTCTTTATTAACTGGGTAAAGTGGAGATCGAAAAATAAATTTTGGTAGAAACTTCATGATTTTTTAATTTAATAATACGCATTTATCCCAGTTTAAATCTGAAATTTCATTTGTTAAAAAGCCTAATAAAACTAAACCTATACCAGACACCCCTTCTAATAAACCATTGTCTTTAACCCAACCGTTATCACCTTGCCAAGATTTAAAATTTTCTACTTTATTTTCTTTTAAAATTATAAAAGTTTGTTCTAACCAATAATTTCTTGCCTTGTTAAATATTTCAAGTTTTGTTTCTTTATAAAAACGATTAAAAATATGTGCTACTCCAGAAGTTCCGTGACAAAAACCAGCATCTACTATTTTATTTTTTTTCAAATCTTTTCTTGTTGAAGCATGAATCATAATCTCTATAGCCTCTTTCTTCCATAATTCATTACTTAATATTTTACCAGCTTGCCAAAAAGCAATAGCAATCCCTAAATCTCCATAACACCAAGCCAATCTTGAATTATACTCTATTTTTTTTCCTTTTTCTACAACACTTGGATATAATGATAACGTATCTTTATTTTTTGATTTATACGTCTTAATATATTTTAGTATTCCTTTTACTGCCTCTTTACCTTCATTGTTTTTAGAAAGAACAATAACTGCTGAAGCTAATCCATGCGACAAACTAAAGTTTATACTTTTAGTGATATCAATGTTTTTGTAAACTCCCATCCAATTATTAAAATAAAACCCTTTTTCACTTGTTTGTACACCTTCTAAAACTGAATCTATCCTTGTTTTTACAAAATTATCTCCTAATAATTTTCTACAATAGTTACTTACAAATAGTAATCCTAATGAGCCATGTAAAAAATCATAATTTCCATATTTATTAAACTCATCAACATATTGTAGTACACTTTTAACTTGTTCTTTAATATCTAACAACAAATTATCTATTATTCCTTCTTCTATAAAATAATTTATTAACCATAAATTTCCTGATACTCCAGAAGAAAATGATACGTTATCCGTTTTATCAAAATTTTTTAAAAAATCAGTTAAACTATTTTCAAACTCACTACTATTTTTTACTTCTAATTTCGCAGTTAAATACTGAAACAAAAGTTGTCCTCCATTTGTAGAATATAAATTATAATTTGATTTCCTATTATTTTTTAATTCTTCATTTATTTTAAAAACGGACTCCTTAATTTGATCTATCATAAAAAATTAAATTATAGTAGGTTTCTTTTTAGGTTTTAAATAAAAGGGCTAATGAAAATTAGCCCTTGTTTTGTAAAAAGTACTTACTCCATTTTCAGTAAGTATTTTTTAGCTGTTATTTAGTTTACATGAAGCTTAGAAGGAATTCCTTGAGGACAACTAAAACCTTCACAATCACAAGTGTTTCTGGTTCCTACAGCCCAAGCCATAGAACCTCCACCATTTTCGTATTTAGAAGGAACATGATATCCTTTTCCTCCATTTAACTCTTGCATTTGTTCTTTATTTAATTCAGTAACTGTTTGTTTGTTCAAGCTTAATTTACCTGAAAATTTCACTTTTTTCATTGTTTTTAAATTTAATTGGTTAATATTTATATACCCTTTACGTGGATACATACGGTTTGAGGTTTTCTCCCGCATATACGTGCACTTATATGCATACATAGATGAATCTATTTTATCGTTATAAAATAAAAACATCATATACCCATAAGTGGGATAGATTAAAAAACATTACCCAATTTATTTTGAGAAAAACTAAAAAAGGACATTTAGATTATTAAAAGTAAAAGGATTGAAAACCAATATTACTTACTGGTTTTTCATTTATTCTTTTCTTCAATCCACTTACTCATGTATTTTGTAGCTTGCAAAGTGTGATGCTGCAATAGATTACCTAGAAAATTTTTATTACGGTGATCTACAATATTTTTTTGAAGTATTTTTATTTGATTTATAAAAGGTTGACTAATTTTATTTTTATCATATATTGAGTTAATAATGTCAACTCCATTAGTCTGTAAACTTTTCCAAAGTTTCTCGTTAATATACAATTCAATAGCTTTTTTTAAAAACTGATCAAAATCATCTTCTATAAAGC
>JBELFC010000060.1:0-18685 GCA_042093175.1 Tenacibaculum sp.
AAAAACTGAAAATAAAGTATATGAGCATACTAAATATATATGTGATCGCTTATTAGGTGCAGAATTACTATCTGTTTCAACCATACAAATTGAAGAGCATAATTTTATTAAATCTATTATTAAAAATGTAGATGGTGGTGTTGAATTTGTTTTAAGTTTATCAGCTAGAGAATCAACAAATAATCAAAATTTCACCATTGAAAACCATTGGAATTTAGACAAATATAAATCTGAATCTGGATATTTTAATTTTCAAATATGGTCTAACTCAATTGACGACTTAATGCTACTTAGTAAAGAAGTTATTAGGTTATTAGATGTAAAGAAGACAATAGATACATATAACATTTCTCCTCCTCCTCCTGTATTTGTAAAAAAAGGATATTATAAAAATGGCGAGTTAAATTTAGATATAATTAATGTAAATAGAAGTCAAAAAGTAGAATTTGATGCTGGTTTTAAACAAACTGAAACTAGTAACCTAGATAAGATGGCATCAACAATAGTATTAGACAAAAAATATATTTCTAATGTAATTATAAATACAGGTAAATTATTTGATATAGGTTTTAGAATTGGTGATGGTACACATACTCCTGATGATATATTTATGTCAGATGGTTCATGGGGTGTTGATGCTGCAGCCAGCAGCACAAATGTTATTAGTTATACTGTAACTCCAAATGAAGATCAAACTGATAATACAGAAATGCCTATAGAAAGAAATATAAACTTAAAAGCATCTACAGAAGAATATATTTCGGCGTATAAAGCGTTTAACCCAAGATTTAAAGCTGTTGACCTTTCTTCATACAATGCATTAAAATTTAAGGGAAATGGTACTGGTACTCTTGAAGTTCGTTTTATAAAAGAAAGTATTAATGTTTGGGAAGATCAATTTAATGCTACTGTTAATTTAGGTTCAACTAATCAAGAATACACAATTCTTTTCGATGATTTTACATCTACAAAAAATTCTAAAGTTGATTTTAGTGATGTAGTTACATTAGTATTTACTATGGTTTCTAAAAACGGTGAAAAACAAGTAAAAGAGATGAATATAAGTGAATTAAAATTAGTCAATTCTAGTGCGTTATCTACTAATGATGAAGTTAATTCTTTACCAAACCAGATATCTGTAACTCCTAACCCAATGAATCAATCTGCAAATGTTCAGTTTAACAGCTCAAAATATCAAAACGGTAGTTTTATTTTATACAATCAATTAGGTCAAATAATTCAACAAAGAGATTTAAAAATAAATAGTGGTAAAAATGAAGTTACTATTTATAGGAATAAACTAACTACTGGTGTTTATTTCTTTAAAATTAAAAGTGACAACTTAAATTATATTACCAAAAAATTAATTATTAAATAAATCACTTAATTTAAAAATATAAATTCATAATAAAGGAGGTACACACCTCCTTTATTTGTTTTTACAACAACCTTTAAACTATAAGCTAAGACGTATTCTTTATAATTAAACCTTAACTTAGAATTTGATATATCATTTCTCTTCTTTCTATTTAATTTATATAATCAACTCCAATCTTTAATTAACACTTATTTTCTTGTTAATTAAAGCTATATTTAATAGCTTTTAAAGACTTTTAAACACGCTAACAACTATAGTAATAATAGTTCTAATTTTGTCCCTAAAATTAGATTTCTTTACATTAAATAATAAAATTTTCATACTACATATATCTAAAAATAATAACCAAATAACGTGTATGTTTTTACTAGTTAACTAAAAAATAAAAACGTTTAAAAACCATTTAACTACACTTATATACCATTCATCTACAGATAAACTGTTGCTATCTTTTAAAAAAGCACAATTATGATAAAAAAAATATATTTGTATAGTATGAAAACCTACACACACATATATAAATTATGAATTTAAATATACTACTTGTTGAAGATGACGAAATAGAGAAACTAAAGTTTGACCGAGCTTTAAAAAAATTAAAGCTAAATCATACAGTTTCTAAGGCTAGTAATGGTGAAGAAGCTTTACAAAAATGTAAAGAAAGTTTACCTAATTTAATTCTATTAGATTTAAACATGCCAAAAATGAATGGATTTGAATTTTTATCAATTTTAAAGTCTGACGAAAACTTAAAATTTGTTCCCACTGTAGTATTTACAACATCAAATAATCATCATGATATGATTAGTGCATATAAAATAGGAATTGCTGGTTATGTTGTAAAACCATTACGATATGAAGATTATGTAAATCAAATTGATAAAATAATTGACTATTGGTCTATGAATGAATTAGTCTCTTTATAATTTTTTCATTATATTTCATCTTTAGTATTAAATTAATTTTAATCCCCCAATATAAAAACTAGATGAAAGGAATTGTATTTACCGAATTTTTGGAAATGGTTGAACAAAAATTTGGACTAGAAACCACTGACACCATAATTACAAAATCAAATTTAAAATCTGAAGGTGTTTACACTTCAGTAGGAACTTATGATTTTGGAGAAATGGTAAGCTTAATAACCAATCTTAGTGAGGAAACAAAAATTGATGTTCCTACCTTAATCTATACCTATGGTCTATATTTTTTTGATACCTTAAAAAATGGATACCCAAATATTTTCAAACATTACAAAACTGGTTTTAATCTTATTTCTGGAATAGAAAGACATATACATGTACATGTAAGAAAAATTTATCCTGATGCTGAACTTCCTAGTTTCATTACTCACGAGGAAACTGACACCAAATTAATTATCGAATATCAATCTGAAAGAGCTATGTCATCCTTTGCACAAGGGCTTATGGAACGTACATTAGAGCATTATAATGAAGAGGTAACAATAAAAAAAGAATTACTAAACACTGATGGAACTAAAGTTTTATTTACACTAGTACGAAATGTCTGATGATAAAGTAAAAATATTTGAACGGGCATTACAAAGAGAAAGAAAAGCTAGAAAACAAGCAGAAGAAATTCTTGAACAAAAATCATTAGAATTATTTGAAGCTAATCAAAAACTAACAGCTTCCAATAAAAAAACAGAAGCTTTATTAAATGATCAAACTGCTCAATTAAAGTTAATTGTTGATAATTCTTCTCTAGGTATTGTACTATCTCAAAAAAACAATTTAATTAAATTTAATAAAGCTTTTGCAAATTTATTAGGCTATACTGATGATGAATTATTAAATGTCAATATTTATGAACTTTCACACCCTGATGATTTACCGCAAGCAAAAAAACAATTAAAATTACTTGAAGAGAGCAAAATAGATAAGTTTTTAATAAAAAAAAGATACAAAAAAAAAGATGGTAGTTATGTTTCGTGTAATACAAATGTAAGTGCAGTTAGAGACGATGATGGTAAAGTAAAATATCATATTGCTTTGATAGAAGATGTATCTGAAATAGATAAGAAAACAAGAATGCTGAATGCTTTAAACAGTCTTTCTGTGTCTATTTTAGGAAAAAGAGACTTAAACGAAATAGCCTGGGAAATAGCTAAAAATACAGCTAATCATTTAGAGCTAGAAGATTGTCTTGTTTTTTCAATTGATTATGAATCTAATATTATAAAAGAGATTGCAGCCTATACGAATAACCCTAATATTGATATATCAAAAAAACCTCCTTTACATATACCCATAGGAAAAGGTGTAATAGGTAAAGTTGTTGAAACTGGAGTATATTCATTAGTAAATGATACTTCAAAAAATGATTTATATCAAGTTGATGATTATTTTCGTTTTTCAGAATTAACAGTACCTATTATTGCTGATAATAAAGTAATTGGTATTATTGACTCTGAGCATAGCAAAAAAAATTACTTTAATAATGATCATATTGAAGTATTTCATAATATAGCTAGCTTAGCCTCTGCTCAATTTAATAGTGCTATTAGTTTAATTAATGAGAAAAAAACTCAAAAGGAAAAAGATGTTTTACTCGTTCAATTAGGAAAGAATAATGAAGAGTTAAAAAACTTTGCACATGTAGTTTCACATGATTTAAAATCTCCTTTAAGAAGTATGTCTGCATTAATTTCTTGGATACAAGAAGACAATGAAGGTACTTTTGATGAAGAAACTACCATTAATTTCAATTCTTTATTAAAGAAAATTGATAAAATGGATCATCTTATTAATGGAATATTAAAATATTCAAGTATTGATAAGATCCAAAAAACTGATCAAAAAGTTGATCTTCAAAAAACAGTTACTGACATAATTGAAACTATTTTTGTTCCTGAACATATTAATGTTCAAATTAAGAATACTTTACCTATAATTTATGGTGATAAGTTCCGTTTACAACAATTATTTCAAAATTTAATAAGTAATGCTATTAAATATAATGACAAAGAAAAAGGTAGAATAACTATTGAGGTAGAAGACTTAAAAAATAAATATCTTTTTTCTATAAAAGATAACGGTATTGGTATAGACAAAAAATACCATTCAAAAATATTTGAAGTTTTTGAAACGTTAGAAGAACCAAATGACGACTCAACTGGTATTGGCCTTTCTATTGTAAAAAAGATCATCGATTTATATAATGGTAAAATATGGTTAGAGAGTGAATTAGGTAAAGGGTGTTCCTTTTTTTTCGAATTAAAAAAACCTCATTAATATTACTTAATAAGGTTTTTGATAATTGGGGAATACAAACAAACTACTAATTTAAATATTTTTTTACTGTGTTTTCTTGTTCAAATATAATCACTTCATAGAACAGAAACTTCTAAAAATCGTTCAACTCTTTTTTTTCTGTCGGTGAAATGCTTTTAACTATCGATGAACGAAAAAACTTAAATTTTAAACTATAAAAAACCTCATTATTCAACTTATAATGAGGTTTTCAGGGTTGGGGAAAATAACTAGTAAACTAGTACTTTATTGTTAATTATGTTTTCTTTAAATTCTTTAATAAGCTTCCAAAATTCTCATAGCCAATGGTAAAGTTAGCATCTAAACAACCAACATGAGCAACAGATGACACACTATAAAAAAAACGAGCACCAACTTTAATGGCTCTATTCTTTCCTTGGTTCTTTTTCATATTTATAATAGTAACCTTTTTTTTAAATTCTTCTTTTAATTTATATAAAACATCTAAAGTATTATCTTTACTTCCATCGTTTACAAAACAAAGGTGAACGTCGCTATATTTTTTTAAGCATTTTTTAAATGCTTTAATTTTTACCCTCTTCTCTTCATTATAACATGGAATGATAATGCCAATCTTCATATATATCTGTTTTTAATACTCCTTAAAAATAGGTTCAAGACTAAGTATTTATTACGTTTAATCGTTTAGTACAGTTTTTAGTGTCGATGAAAGGTGAAAATCTATAGATTAGTTTATATAACATATTACGTAACTTTATTATATTAGAGTACTACAATTAAATAAATGAAAAAAACAATAAATAAATATTTATTATTAGCATTAGGTTTTGCTTTACTGTTTCATGGTAGCGCAGTGTTTTATACTATTGAACAAACTTATGATGCTTTAATACATTTATTTTTTGCTGAGCACTATGCTAATAATTGGCAAGAACCATGGTCTTATAAATGGTACACTGGATTTAGTATAATGGGGTATCCACCACTTGTTCATCAATCATTAGCGATACTATCATTTATTGGCGGTTTTAAATTTGCTTTATTTAGTTACTCTTTTATAATTATTATACTATTTGTTACTGGTGTTTATCGATTTAGTTTATTACTTACTCAAAACGAAGATTACGCTGGCTTTGCAGCTATTTTTTCAGTATTCTCTTCTGTTTTTATCGAAACTTTACATGTATTTGGTCAATTACCTACATTAGCAGGAATATCCTTATTAATGCATTCAATACCAGAAATCTATTTTTGGATTAGAACAAGAAAATATAGATATTTAGTTTCTTCATTATTATTAATGGGATTAATGGTTTGTTCTCACCATGTAACTCCCATTTTCGGAATGGTATTTTTCATATTTCCTTTAATAGGTTTAGCTATTATGGATAATATTAAAGACCTCACTGGTAGTTATAAAAATATTCGATTTTTATTTTTTGTAAAACACCTACTTAGGTCAATGAAACCTATTTTAGCATTTGGTTTGATGTCATTAGTAATAATGATAGTGTGTATTTTACCTTACTGGATTAACACAAAAAATAACCCCATAACACAAGTACCAATACCTCATGGATCTCGTGACAGTTTTATAGAAGTATTATCATCTGGTCTCGTATTTTTTTTAATCCCATATGGAATTATCTTAACTCTATTTCCTTATTTATTTTATAGGTTTTTTAGTAAACGATTATTATTTTTTGGAATATCATTTTCTATGCTTGTATTATTAGGTACTGGTGGTACTACTCCACTACCAAAAATGATTTTAGGTGAAAATGCCTTTTCTATACTAACATTAGACCGTTTTACTTTTTGGGCTTCAATAATGAGTTTTCCAATAATTGGAGAGTTCTTTTATCGACTTTCAAAAACAGATTATAAAAATTATTTGGTACAAAAACTTGGAAAAATATACTTTACAATATGTATTAGTTTAGCTGGAGGTATTATTCTGTTTTTTGCAATCTTTACAATTAACTTAGGGAAATTTAGACCTTCACAACCTAGAGCTATTAAAATGCTCCCCATTGTAAACTTCATAAACCAAGATATGCATTATAAATGGCGCTATTTAACTCTTGGTTTTGGTGATCAAATGGCATGGTTAGCATCACAAACTAGAGCATTATCTGTTGATGGAAATTATCACTCTGCAAGGCGTTTACCTGAATTAACAACTAGAGCTGTTGAACGTTTAGAAAATTCAAAATATAGAGGTATAGAAGGTATCGGTTCTCTCCAGCAATTTTTAGCGAATTCTGAAAAGTTTAACCTAAAATATATTTTTTCAAACGATAAATTTTACGATCCTATTTTATACTTTACCGGATGGGAAAAACTTTCTTATCTTGAAAACGGTATTATGGTATGGGAAAAGAAAAACATTAAACCTTTAGCTTCAATATTACCCAAAATTGACATACCAAAATATCAAAAAATAATATGGTCTTTTGTTCCTGTTATATTATTATCATTATCAACTTTATGGTTTATAGGTATCTTTTTATTTTCTAGAAATAAAAAGATTGGCGTAAAAAGTGAAGATTCTCCTTCTACTTCATTCTCTTTTTCCAAAACATTACTTCCTTGGAATATTTTCCTTTTATTTGTAACTATTATGGGTGCGTATTATATATATAATGAAAATGGCACACAAAATTCTTCCGCAAACGTAGTAAAAGCATACTATGATGCTTTAGATTTTAAAAGATTTACGAAAGCTCATTCTTATTTAGATAAAAATGCAAAAAAGACATTGGATCAATTCATGCTTGAAATATCTGTTAGCGACGGTTTATTAAGTTCTTATGCTAAATTAGAAAACATTGTAACTAAAGTACTCAATAAAAAGAATGATACTGTATTTATAGAGACCAAAACTAAATGGATTACTCCTCTAGAAATAATTAATAAAAAAGAAATTATAAAAACTATTTTAAAAAAGAATAAATGGTTTATAATTCCTGAAAAAGCAGATCAGTACAAGCCTTCTAATCAATTTTTTAATTCCCCTGAAACCATATTTTATAATCAAGGGAGACGTAAAATAACTACTCAACAAACTCATCATGAAGATGTTTTACCACAGCCTATTGCTTATATTAACAATGCAAAATTAATATATAATAGTGGTCAATATCATATTATAGGAGAACTTCAAAATATTGATTATTTTCCTTCTGCAATTAATTTGAAGGCTATTTTGTATGATAAAGACAACAATGAGTTAGCTAGTTATAGTTCAAAACTTCAAAATAAACATTATTTAAACCCTTTTGAAAAAACAGTTTTTAAAATAGATTTTGAAGAAATTGCATGGATAAATTCTGATAAAAAAAATAAAAGTTTTAACCCAGATGAATTTCATTTAAAAAAGTTTTCTCAAAAACCTTTTAAGTTTGTATTACATGTAGGAACTACTGTAGCTACCAAAAACTTATACCAATCTGTACAGGTTAATGCTTTAAACTATACTAATAATAGTATCTCTGGTATGTTATTTAATACAGGTTATAAAGAAGTTACTATAGCCCAAACGTTAATATCATACTACAAAAACGATAAACTTATATGGGTTGATCATCAGTTTTTGAAAGAAAGTATTCGACCACATAGAAAAGGTTTTTTTAATTATAAACCTGTACTACTTGATAGTTTAAATATTATCTCGGAAACTACAGAAAATTGTTATGTTAATGGTGTACAAAATGAAAAAGGAACTTTTGACAGATTAAATGGATATGACGAATCTAAGAACAAAACTATTATGATTCAAAATGAAAGTTATCAAATAAAATTTCAAATCGCTAACTTTATTGGTAATTAAATGAGGGTGTTTTTAAGCATATTAATAGTATTCTTTATTTCTTGTAAAAAACACAAGAATAGCAAACCTGATTTTGATAATCAAATTTCTAATTTGAAATGGATTAATAAGCCTACATCAGTTTATGCGAATGAAAACATTAGTTTATCTTTTAAAACTGATAATTTAAAAAGCCCAGCAACTCTATTTATTAATAATGATTATGGAAGTACTATTCTAGAACCACAAATTAAAAATGATCTATTTACTTTTATAATTCCAAAACACTTTTCTACAATCTCTGGTATTTTAAATTACGTAGTAGTTATTAATAAAAAAACGTTATTTCGTGGTAATTTAACTATAAATCCAAAGCTAGAAACAACATTACTTGAAACTTACTGTGGACCTCCTTACATTGTAGCTTCTAAAACTGATTATTCTATGCTTGTTGTAATACCAAATGACATTTACGATAATCCAAATCGTTCTAACTATACTACCTATGAGCTCTACAGGGGTGCTTCTTTAAATACAAAAATAAATACCACAGAACTATTAAGTTATAAAAACATCTATAGTAAAACCAAAACAGGTAAAATATTTGTTAGAACTTATATTGACAGCTTAAAATCTAAACTATTAGAACTATCTATTCTTGCAGATAACCCTACAAACTTTACAATTTCTTTTGACAGAAATAATTCTTTTGCTGATGGTAAAGAATTAACAACTTTTAAAACTTCTGTTATAAAAGATCAATTTAATAATATTGTTGAAAATGGCACAATTGTTAGCTTCTATATTTCAACTAAAAACACACATTTAAAAGCTTATGGAAAAACAAATAACGGAATTGCAGTAACTAAATTTGTCCATCCTGAAAAAGTTACATCATTCAATATTAAAGCTTATGTAGAAGGCTTTGCTTCAAGTAATTCTTTGAATATAAAATACACAGAAAAAATAGATTGATTTATGAATAAAATACGCTTGAATAAAATATTACTGAAACAGATTACAATTATTACTGTATTTGTTCTTGTGAATTTCTTAGTTATAAGTTTGCTTTCAAAGATTTATTATGAATTTAATTCAGGTGCGGACAGAAGTAAATTATTACATATCGATTTAAAACAAAACACCTATTATTTACCTAAAATAGCCATCAATTATGATAATGTTGAGGGAAGAGATCCTAACGAAGAAATCATAAAAAACATAAAAAAAGATTATCTAAAATCTTGGTATGTTAAGAAGTATGCTTTGCAGAATAATGATTTTAAAGCTATTGAAGATTTTTATACTGATTCAGCACAAGTTAAAATTAAAAAAATTATTCAACATAACAGTAAAAATGCAATACATATACGCTCAACTAGTGTTAATCATGATGTAACTATAAAATTCTTTTCTGAAGATGGTCAAGTAGCTTATTTAGATGATAAAAATGTAGAAGAACAAACTTTTTTTTACAAAAAAAAGGAGTTAATTCATCAACAAAAAACATTAAAAAATTATAAAGCTATTCTGTTACTTGAAGATGGCTTTTGGAGAGTTAGACATATTGTTAGTGACAATTTACTTTTTAAAGAAAAAAAAGTTTTTAAAGCTAAAAATAAAAGCTTCAAAATAAAAGGTATAAATTACTATCCTCAAAAAACATCTTGGTTTGACTTTTGGAAAAAATATGATAGCATTGTTATTAATAAAGATTTTGAGATAATTAAAAAATTGAAATTAAATACAGTAAGAATTTTTATTCCCTATAAACTTTTTGGCAAAGAAAATGTGTCAGAAATGTATTTAAATCATTTAAAAAACACGTTAGATCTAGCAGAAAATAATAAACTAAAGGTTATTGTTACATTTTTTGATTTTTACAGTAATTACCAAGTATTAGATTATACACTTTGTGATAGACATCTTGAAACTATTATAAATCAAATTAAAAATCATCCAGCACTTTTACAATATGATATTAAAAATGAACCTGATTTAGATTTTAAAAACTATGGAAAAGAGAAAGTTGTAAATTGGTTAGATTTTATTAGTTCTAGGATTCGTATATACGATCAAAAAACTCCAATAACTATAGGTTGGAGTACTCCCGAAGTTGCACACTTATTACAAGATAAAATAGACTTCGTTTCATTTCATTATTACAAAAAAGTTACTAAGTTTAAAAAATCATTTTTAGCTTTAAAAGAAAAAGTAAACAAACCTATTGTTATTCAAGAGTTTGGAAGGCACTCCTACAATAGTATATGGAATTTATATAGATATAGCGAAAAGAAACAAGCTAAATACCACAAAAATATGCAGCAAAATTTTCATGATTTAAATATTAATCACTTTGTTAGTTGGACGCTTTATGACTTTCCTAAAATAGATGTGAAAATTTTTGGAAAGATGCCTCACAAAATAGGACCACAAAAAAACTTTGGTTTTATTGATAAAAAAGGAAACTTAAAAAAAGCTGCTAAATATATAATTGATTATAAATAATTTAATTTCTCTTTTTACTTTTCAACCTTACCAACTCCTATTAGTTTTAATAACTTTAACTATTCGTCTTTAGTAATTGTTACTTTATCGAAATAGAACACACAAACATGGATATTCATTTTAAATTTATAACATAACTTAAAATGCTATCACATGAAATTAGGTATTGTTACATCATTCCCTCCTAGTAAAATAACATTAAATGAATATGCCTATCATTTAGTTAAAAACTTCGTTTCTTTAGAGAAAATCGAAGAAATAATCCTTTTTTGTGATATAACAGAAGAAGATAAAATTCTAGATTTTCCAAACTCAGAAAAAGTTACAATAGTTGAATGTTGGAAGTTTAATAGTCACACTTCAGTTTTTACAGTTACTAAGGCAATAAAGCAATACAAACCAAATCAAGTATTATTTAACTTTCAGTTTATGAAGTTTGGTGATAAAAAAATTGCTGCAGCTTTAGGCTTAATGTTACCAAAAATTACTCGTTTGTTAGGTATTCATTCAACTGTTTTAATTCATAATATTTTAGAAACTGTAGATTTAGAAAGTGCTGGTTTTACAAAAAACCCATTATTAAAAGCCGTGTATAAAGCAATAGGTTATTGTTTAACCAAACTAATATTAAGTGCCAATAATGTTGCTGTAACTATTCCAAAATATAAACGTATTCTTGAAAAGAAATATAACGCTGATAACGTTGTTGTAATACCTCATGGAACTTTTGAAACTGC
The DNA here is from genome assembly GCA_042093175.1 of Tenacibaculum sp. Lineage (GTDB taxonomy): Bacteria > Bacteroidota > Bacteroidia > Flavobacteriales > Flavobacteriaceae > Polaribacter. Next base: position 11,689 of record JBELFC010000060.1, read on the forward strand.
AAAACAACCAAGTTACCAACTAATAAAAGGAACTAAAAAAGTAATGACTTTTGGTAAATTTGGAACCTATAAAAAAGTTGAAATTATTATAGAAGCTGTTGAGAAAATTAGGAAGCGTACAAATGAAGATATAGAAATTGTGATAGCTGGTACTGATAACCCAAACACTCCAGGCTATTTAAAAAGTGTACAAAATAAATATAAAGATATATCTCAATTAACTTTTACCGGATATGTTCCAGAAGAAAATGTTGAAACGATATTTAACGAAAGTACTTTGGTAGTATTTCCTTATACATCAACAACAGGAAGTTCAGGAGTACTTCATCAAGCAGGAAGCTATGGTAAAGCTGTTGTACTACCTAATATTGGTGATTTAAAAGAATTAATTCAAGACGAAGGATATCAGGGTGAGTTTTTTAATTCTAACGACTCAGACACCTTGTCTGATGCTATACAAGTAATTCTTGAAAAGCAATTATATAGAATACAATTAGAAAAAACTAATTATAAAGCAGCTACAGCTTTTCCTATGTTTAAAATATGTGAAATGTATCTAGATCTTTTTGAAAAAAGTTATAATACTACAATAGATCAAGTACTAGCATAATAAAATACAATTTTTCCTCTTTTCCCCTAAATAGAAGCAAAACTACTTTGATAAAATTTCAAAGTAGTTTTGTATTTAAAAATACACTTATAGTTTAGATAGTATTAAAAAAGTTGTTGTATCTCCATATTCCATTAAATTATCTAATAATGATTGTAAATGTTGTTGATCTTTTACTACAACTTTTAAATGTATATTTTGATTACCAGTTATTCGATGTACTTCTTTTACTTCTTCAAATGAACTTATTATTGATAATATATTCTTTAGCTTTCCAGGAAATACTTTTAATAAAATGAATGCTTCTAAATCATATCCCAGTTTTTTATTATTTATATCAATACTGTATTTTTTTATAATTTCATTGTCTTCTAAGTTTTTTACTCGTTCTCTTATTGATGAAGGAGACAAACTTATTTCACGTCCCAAGTCAGCAAAAGATACCCTAGAATTCTCCTTTAAAATATTTATAATTTTTAAATCTATTTCATCTACCATTGATTAAACTTTAATTATTAAATAAAACACATATTTAAATGGCAAATATACAATAATAGCTATTAATCAATTTTTTAAATTGCTTCACACATTTTATCTTTACTAAAATTATTACAATGAGTATTCTTATTATTTTCAACAATAAAAATCCAGAGCCTTGGGCTAAAAAACTCAAGCAAGAATTGCCTAATACTACCATAGAAACTTATCCTGATGTTAAAACCCCTGCAAACGTAGAATTTATTATTTGCTGGAAACCTGAAAAAAACATCTTAAAAAAATTTCCTAATGTAAAAGTTATTCAATCAATTGGTGCTTCAATTGATCATATAGTATCAACACAGGATATCAAAAATGATATTATTCTCACAAGAATAGTTGACACTAAATTATCTAATGATATGTGGGAATATTTAATTTCAATTGTATTAAATCAAATAAAAAACTTAGATACTTATTTAGAAAATAAAAATAACAAGAAATGGGAACAACATAATTATCAAACAATAAATGATACTGTAATAACTATTTTAGGTTTAGGGAAAATTGGTAAAACTGTTGCCTCTAATTTTTCAAAGATTGGTTTTAAAGTTAAAGGCTGGAGTACATCTAAAAAAGAGATAACAAATGTAGAATGCTTTTATGGTAAACAAAACTTAGATATATTATTAAAAAACACATCTTTTTTAATAAATATTCTTCCTTTAACAATAGAAACTGAAAACATTTTAAATAAAAATCTATTTGAAAAACTACCAAAAGACACAATCATTATTAATGTAGGTAGAGGTGAACACTTAGTTGAAAATGATTTAATATCATTTTTAGATAGTAGTAAATTAAAAGGAGCCTATTTAGATGTTTTTAGAGAAGAACCTCTACCTATTAATCATCCTTTTTGGAACCATTCAAAAATTAAAATAACACCACATATTGCTAGTCTAACTGATATTAAAACTGCTAGCAACCAAATTATTATAAATTACAAAAATTTTATTAACGGAAAAAAATTACTAAACATTGTATCAATAAACAAAGGTTATTAATATGAATTCAAAGTTTCATTTAGCATTTAAAGTAAAAGATATTGAAAGTACTATATACTTCTATCATACAATATTAGGATGCAAAATTGGTAGGCAAACTAAAAACTGGGTAGACTTCGATTTTTTCGGACATCAACTTTCTGCCCATGTTTCAAATAATATCATAGAATTAGATTACTGTGGTAAGGTAGATAATATAAAGGTACCAATACCTCATTTCGGATGCATTATATCTAACTCAGAATTTTCAGAAATTAAACTAAAACTTAAAAAACATAATGTGAAATTTATTATTAATCCTCAAGTACGTTACAAAAATAAAAATGAAGAACAACAAACTATGTTTGTTTTAGATTTAAGTAATAATCCTTTGGAATTTAAAAGTTTTAAAAACAATGATGCTATTTATAATTAATGTTCATTCTTATTTTTAAATTATAAAATAAAATACAAATTAATAAAACAGCCATCAATATGATTTGTATATGTACTACTTGGGCTAAAGATTCATGAAAGTTAATTAATAAAGTTACTTGAGCTATCCCAAATACCATTGCCATTATAACAGGTTTATAGTCTGATAATGATAAAAAATAATATACAAATAAATTTGCCAACGCAAATAACGAAGTTGCTAACGCATATTTATACAATAAAAATCCCAAACTTATATATTGCTCTCCGAAAAGAAGTTTAATTATTATTTCAGGAAATAAATAACAACCTGCAACTAAAGATATTGTTAAAACTAATATAAATTTTAAATAACTATTTAAAATTTTCTGCGGATTACCTCCTTCTTTTTTTGCTTGAATAACCTTTGGCAGAAGTACCATAATTAACATCCAAATAACAAAATATACTACTCTACCAATTAATGCTAAAGAAGCGTATAGTCCAGCTTCATTATGGTTAAAAAAATGCTTTACAATTAAAATATCTGAGTTATTAATAATAATTTGAGTTCCTTCATATAAGGCTGTTATTAATAAAAAACTATAAATTGATTTTGTTTCTAATTTTGATAGGATTGATTTTTCATTTAAACTAGAAAAAGTAAATTGGTTAGGATACAATCCAAAAATAAATGAGATTAAAATACCTAATGCAACAGCTATTGTAGGTTCAACAATATCAAAACCTATTAAAAAGAATGTTACTAATAGTCTACCAAACATTTCTAACAAATAAGATTTAGACAAAGCCACAAACTCCTGGTTACCTTGATGCAAACCTCTTGAAACACTCATCAAGAAATAAATAGGAACTCCTACTCCAAATAAATAAAAAACGTATTTATTATTTAATTGAAATATGTTTTGTAGAGCTTCAGAAGAAAAGACACATAATAAACCTATAATAGTACTTACAAATAATGTGTATTTGTATATTACTCTTTTGAAATTTAATAATTTATCTTTAGGTAGTTCAATAATAAATTTAGCACATAACAGCTGAATGGTCATTGCTAAAAATGATAATACTAATAATAATGTGATTAGAAGTGCAACATCTGCAAAAATACTTGGCCCTAGCCATCTACCCAATACTAAATTATATATATAGTTACCAGCGTTAACAATCATCACACTTATCATAAACCACTGTGACGCACTAATTTTAAAATCCTTTTTTAGTATTGAAATTCCCATTATCAATATTAATCTTTTATAAACTCTTTTAATTTAGAATTATTTAAAGTTTTCGTTATTTTTTTATTCGCCTTTCCAAAAACCTTTAGTACTTTATTATTTTGTGATGCTTTTTTGCATAACTCAAAAAGAACTTCAATACTTGAATTATCGATAGCTTTAATATTTTTCATACTTAAAATAACTTTAGAATTATATACTAATAATGTCTCTAAATATGATTTTAAACTTCTTGAATTTTCTAAAACTAAATTTCCTTCTAATTCATATTTTCCTTTAATATAGTTTATTTGTAACATAATTAATAAATTTTTAAAATTTAACATGTTCAAAGTTCCTATTTTTACTTCCATATTTCAATTAGTTTCGACAAAATGCAGTTTACTATAGATTAATAAAAGGTATTTATGTCTTAACTTGGCATAAATAAAACTATAAGATATGAAAAGAATATTGAAATCATTATTATTGCTTACTTTCTTTTTTATAAATCATAAAGGAATAAGCCAATCTTCAATGGATAAAGGCTTTAATTACTTAGAGAAAGGTAATTTTAAGGAAGCTGAAATATTTTTTAAATCTTATTTAAAAGATTATCCAGCAAATAAAACAGCAAAACTATGCTATGGTAGAGCTGTAGGATTAAATGGAAACCCTATAAAAGCAAAATTAATTTTTAATGAGTTATTAACTATTGAACCAGAAAACCTTGAATTTAACATAAACGCTGCAGAATGTTTATTATGGAATAAAGAATATAATTTAGCTCTAACAAAATATTTGAATTTATCAAAAAAATATCAATCCAATCCTATAATTCAGTTAGGTCTTGCAAATACTTACAGTAACTTAAAAAAATTTAGTAAAGCCATCTATCATTATAATAAAGGTATAAATTTAGATCCAAAAATACTTGGAATATATATTGGTCTTGCCTATACACATTTAGCCAATAACCAAAATAAAGCAGCTTTAAAAACCATTGATAAAGCATTACTTTTAGATGAAAATAATGTTCAGTTATTAAATTTGAAAAAAACAATACAAAAGAAATATACTCCTAAAATCCATCAAAAGATGAGTATAACATCTGATAGTGGTGATAATCAATCAATAAATTCTAATACAGAGATTATTTACCCTTTATCTACCAAATTAACTATTGGTGGATATTATAACTACAGAGTTTCTTCTTTTTTGCTAAACGATGATACTTCAAAACAAACATCAATAGGGGTAAAAACCTCATATAACTTAACAAACAAAATACAATTAGAAGGAGAACTAAGTACTTTGAAAGTAAAAGGAACTACTAATTATAATGATATAACCTATAAAATTGGTTTAAAAACTAAATTAGCATATAATCAAAACTTTAATATTTTCTACCAAAAAGAATATCATAATTTTAATGTACAATTAATTAATTCAAAAATTAGTCAAAATCATCTTTTTGCTAATTACCATATATTAACAAAATATGACGTAGGATTATTTACTCAATATTATTATACGAAACAATCAGATGAAAACAGCAGAAATTTGTTATTTACTTCACTTTATTATCTTATAAATAAAAAAACTCCCATAAAAGTAGGTTTAAATTCCGTTATTATGGGGTTTGATAAAGAAAGAGCTAAAGTATATTTTAGCCCTGAAAAATACTATGTTTTTGAAGCGTTTGCAGATTTCAGTCTATTTCCAAGCACTAAGAAATGGATTACAAAAGGAAACGCAGCTTATGGTTATCAATTAATCAATGAAGATCCGAAACAACAAAGCTTTAGATGTGAATTATATTTTGGATATAAGCCAACAGAAAAAATAATCGCTCAACTATATGGAAAGTATAGCAATCAAGCAGTTGGTAATGCTTCAGGTTTCGAGTTTAATGATATAGGTATTGAATTAAAAATTAACCTTTAAAATTATAATCTAATTTAAAAGGTTAAGTCTTTTCATTAATTCTGGTCTATTTGATCTACTAACTGGTATTACTTCTTTTTTAATTAGAACACTATTATCCTCTATATCTATAATTTGTTTAAGGTTAATTATATAAGATCTATGGATCTTTAAAAAAAGATCTTCAGGAAGTTTATCTTCAATCTTTTTCATTGTAGTATGTACAATATGATTTTTAGACTCAGTTTTAATGTTAATATAATCACCTTTTGCTTCAATTAAATAAATATCAGAAATAAGAATTTTAACTAGCCTTCTATCGATATTAACATACAACTCATTATTACTATCTTCACTCTTTGCTTCTTTATCTGCATCCGATGTGTTTTTTTCTACTTCAATTTTAGAAACCGCTTTTATAAATCTTGGTAATTTAATTGGCTTTACTAAATAGTCAACTATACATTTATATTCAAAAGCATTTAGAGCAAAATTGACGTCAGAAGTAGTTAAAATAATATTTGGAGGATTATTTAAGCTATCAATAAAGTCAAATCCAGTTAAATCTGGCATGTGTATATCTAAAAAAACTAAATCAACTTTATTTTTATTAATAAAATCTAAAGCATCTAAAGCATTATCGAAAGACTTTAATACAGATACATGATCTAATCGAGAGCAATATTTTGAAATAATAACTCTAGCTAATTCATCATCATCTATTATTATTGAATTAATCATTTATATTTTTTTTAGGAAATTTTCAATTGTTTCTAATATAATAACAAATTCATCAAATAATTCAAAAGAATTATCAATCAATTGGCTTTCAAAATTTGAAGCTAACATGTAACCTTCTTCTAAATTCAACAGATTGATTTTGTGCTTTAATTTATGAACAACTTCAGCACTTTCTTTATACTTTCCAGAATCAAATGAGTCAAAAAAAGCTTTTTTTTCAATAGGAAATTCTTTTTTAAAAATTCCTATCATCAAATCTTTGAAGTCTTTATCTCCATCAGATATCTCGTCAAACTTAAGTAAATTTGGCAATTTTTTCATTATTATAGTTAGTCAACATAAATATAACTTAAAAAATATAATATTTCAAAAAAGAATTTGAAAAATTCTAAATAAAAAAATGAAATAGTTTTAAAATAGAAGTAATTTTAATTAAAATGTATTAAAGTTATTTAAAAGCAACATTAATATATATTTTTTTCAAAAGTACAGTTTTGAGCAAAAAAAAACCGTTCTTTATATTACTAAAGAACGGTTTAAAAGAA
>JBELFC010000061.1:0-18328 GCA_042093175.1 Tenacibaculum sp.
GAAGTTGATTATACATTTATCTATTTTTAAGCAAATGTATCACTATTTTAGATTTACTGGAAAAAACTATTAAGACTTTAAACAAAAAAAATCAAAACGTTTATATACATTTTGATTTCTTAATAAAAACATAGTACTACTTTTTCTTTCAATCTTCCCTAAATGTTCGGACATTTATATAACAAACATATCAATCATTTTTAATTCAAAAAAAAAACATATTCCTTTTTTTATAAAAAGCACACTTTAAATTACTTTATATTTGCTTACAAATCTCGCTTTTTATAAAAAGCAAATACCTATAATCATTACTAGTTGCGTTTTATGAGGAAATCTATATTTTTTTTTATTTTACTTTTTTTAACTCTCTTCTCTTTTTCTCAAACTAAAACTAATTTTAATTCTAGTGACTCAATAAGTTTATACAATAAAAAATGTCTTTTCTTTATTAATAGAAATCAAGACAGTATAAAATATTACATACGTAAATTAAAAAACTTAAATAATGAATGTAGCTTATATCAAGCTTATACTTATGAAGCTAAACTGGCTTATCTAAATAGAAATTACAAAAAAGCAGAATTGATTTGTAAAGAGGTACTGGTTAAAATTAAAAACAATGAAGATTTCTGTTTTAAAGCAATTAAAATCTCAATATATACTCGTTTATTTTGGTTAAACAAAAAGTTAGGAGCGTATAATATTGCTTATAATTATTTAATGGAACAGGAAAAAGTTCTAAATAGTTTAGTTTTAAAAAATCAATTTTATCATACTAATAAACTATCTCACAAAAATCATTTGGCTATTATTAAATCTGAATTAGGATTTTATGATGAAGCTCTTAGAATACTAAAACCGACATTACAGCTTATTGATAAAGTTTATAGAAAAGACAAAATAGGCGCCTATCATTCATTAAAATTTAAGTCAAACATTTTAAATTCTATAGGTAATGTATATTTATCTTTAAGTAAAAAAAATCAAAATTTACATTATATAGATTCTGCCTCTTTCTATTATAAAAAAGGTTATAATGTAGCTAAAAAATTTAATCCTCCTCATAAAGATTCCGAGATAATATATAACTTCAAAAAAACAAAGGTTTTAATAGCTAAAGAAGAATATTCTAATGCCTTAAAATCAATAAACAACTATAAAAACATACATAATGGATATAACTATAATCATTATGAATATTTTCAAAAAGCCATTTGTTATTACAATTTAAAAAATGCTGATTCTACAATTTTTTATTCAAATAAGCTTTTAAATAACAAAAAAGAAACTTGTAGACGCAGTACGTTAATTGCTCTGTACGATATTTTATCTAATCAATATAATAATTTAAAAAAAATAGATAGTGCTTTTAAATATTCTAAGCTAACTATGCTTCAATACGAATTAGCTAAAAAGAACAAAGAAAAAACATTCCAATTATTATATGAAAATGATTTTAATAGAGTAATCAAACTTAATAAAGAAATAAAAAAACAAAGTAATAGAAACCAAAATTATCTAATCATTGTTTTTTCCTTTATAGTAATTCTAGTTTTTCTGTTAGGATACCTAAAACTAAAAATAGAAAAGAAAAAGAAAACATCTGTTATTAATAAACTCAACAGCAAAACTCAAGAAAAACAAACAATTAAGAAAGAATATAATATTGATATAGAACTTGAAAACCAAATACTCTCTGCAATAGAAAAAATTAATAGTTCAAACACTTTCTTAAAATCAGATTTTTCAGTTTCGTCAATCGCTGAAGAAATCAACACAAATTCAACATATATTTCTTTTGTATTTAACAAACATTATAAAGAGTCCTTTAAACAGTTTTACACTAAAAAAAGAATTAATTATATCATTGAAAAATTAAAAACTAATACTGAATACAAGAAATACTCAATACAAGCTTTAGGAGAAGAAATTGGTTATACAAATGCTTCTGCTTTCTCTAGAGCCTTTAAAAAACAAACAGGGTTAACTCCATCTTCTTTTTTAAAAAAACTTGATAATTAAGCCTTTTCTTCTTTTTTTCTATTTAAGAAAAACCAACCTATTGGAACTAATAGTAACAATACATAAGATAATAATGCAATCGTGCTTCCTGTTTTTATAACTTTTGGCTGAAATTTAAACTCGATAGTGTGATTTCCTTTTGGAATTAACATTCCTCTTAAAACGTAATTTACTCTATAATGTGGAACCAATTCCCCATCAATATACGCATTCCAACCATCTTTGTAATAAATCTCAGAAAACACCGCAAATTGCTCTTTTCTTGTAGTTGATTTATAAACTAACTCAGTAATAGCATTTTTAATCAGAGTAATTGTAGCTGTTGAATCTTTTTCCTGTGGAAAATTTACTTTCGAATTCTCTAAACTCGATTTTCTCAACACAGCAACTTCATTTGTTTTTAAACTATCTAATGCCTTAATTTCTTCATCAGCTGAATTCACTAATTTAATGTTATTAACAAACCATGCGTTTCCGTTTGCTTCAGGGTTTTCTTGAAACTTATCTTCTCCTGCAATAAAATACTTCGTGTTTAACATGTTTAACACCTCCATATTATTTTTTGCAATTTGATAGTCAAATAATTCTTGATAACGTTTCATTTTTGCTGCATGATACCCACCTATCGAATTATGAAAATAAGATGTTCTTCCATCCATCATTGGGTTAGTAGCAAAATTAGCTACTCGATAATAACTTTTATCTTTTAAAATTTCATTATTCGCTTTAGTAGCTATAAATGGCTTTATCACTTTTCGTTTAGAAGTAAAATCTTCTTTATTAACATAATTTATATCTACAGAGATTAAATCGAAAAGAATTAATACTGTTAATCCAATAATAACAGGTGTTTCTTTTAGTTTGTTTTTTAGTAAAAACCATAATAATCCAGCTGATAACGTTACTAATATAATTGAACGAACACCATCCATAAATAACATTGATTTTCTATCAGATTTTAATGCATCTATTAATTCTGGTAACTGTTGATATTGTGCATCTCTAATACCTTCAAAAGCAAATAAACTTGAACCAAAAACAGTAAAAACCAACAACAAACCACCAATAACGTAAAATGCTTTTTTAAGAGCTTCTTTTTTCTCTTCACTAGACACTTTTGATGAAAAGAACTCTTTTAAAGCTATAATTCCTAATAAAGGAACGCATAGTTCAGCGATAACTTGAATAGAAGACACTGCTCTAAATTTATTATAAAGTGGAACATAATCAATAAAAAAGTTAGTTAATACTTCAAAATTTTTACCCCAACTCATTAGTATTGAAAAAATCGTAGCAGAAACTAACCAATACTTTAATCTGCCTTTTACTAAAAACACCCCAAGAAAAAATAAAAAGAAAAGTATAACTCCAATATATGCCGGAGCTTCTACTATAGGTTGTTTCCCCCAATACGTTAATACTTGATTTGAATATTCTTTTGCTACACTTTTCCCTGCATTACTTTCTAAAGTTTGATAAAAATTAGAATCTTCATCTAATTTTTCAAAAGTTCCTCCTCCCATAAAACGAGGCATTATTAAATTGAAGGTTTCTGCAATTCCGTAGCTATATTCTGTAATATACGCTTTATCTAGCCCTGTAGATTTTTCTTTCGGTGTACCATCTGGATTTATTGTTAACTCAGACTTCCCTCTTGTACTAAAGTCAGCATATTGCTTCATTGACAATAACCTTGTAGCATTTACACTCACACCAATAATTACTGCAACTAATAAAACTGATACTTGCTTGATAAAAACAGAAATACTTTTAGTTTTTATAGCCTCTATTCCTTCAACAATAACTAAAATTAATAAACAAAAACCAAGATAATATGTCATTTGAGGATGGTTTGCATAAATTTCTAAAGCCATAGCTAAAGAAGTAACTACAAAACCTAATAAATATCTTTTTTGAAATAAATATAAAACTCCAGCAATTACCATAGGCATATACCCAATTGCATGTGCCTTGGCATTATGACCAGCTCCAAAAATGATAATTAGGTAAGTTGAGAATCCAAAGGATAAACTACCTAAAATTGCCAGTTTCCAGTCAACCTTTAATGCGTTTAACAATAAGAAAAAACCTAAAAAGTATAAGAATAAATAATCAGCAGGCCTAGGTAAAAAACGTAATCCTTTATCAAGGTAACGTATAAAATCATTTGGATAATATGCACTAACCTGGAAAGCTGGCATTCCGCTAAAAGCATTTCCTAACCAATAAGGTTCTTCTCCATTCTCAACTCGATAATCAACAACTTGCTTCGACATTCCTTTAAACTGAGTAATATCACTCTGCTTAATTTGTTTTCCGCTTAAAACTGGATTAAAATAAATCAATGAAGCTATTGTAAAAACTACAATAGCTATCACGTAAGGTAAAAACTTTTTAAAATTCATAATTAATCAATTTCTTCAAAATCAACATACTCTCCTACTGAGTTATTGCTTTCTTTAGAGTTATTAGGTTTTTTATCTATTATTGTTTCACCTTCTTTAACAGTAGAACTTTGCTTTTCACCATACTGTTGTTGTGCTTTTTTTTGAACCTTATCAACTGCTTTCTTTAATAAGTAAGGCCCAAATAGTTTTGCTAAAAACTTAATAGCATAATAAACTAAAAGGATAATTAAAATAGTTCGTAAAAGAGTCATAGGTCCAGCTTGATGTATTGTCATACAAATAAAAATATTCAAAAAAATTACCCAAAAATAACAATTTGAAACAAAAGGTAACGTTAAGAGTTTACAAAACTTATAATATCGAGTAATTCATATTTTTACTGTATGTTTGTATTACTCCTTAAATTTGATTTTTACAACATGATAAAAAGGCTTTTTTTGTTTTTTGTTTTTTGTACAACCTCCTTTGTACAAGCACAGTATACCACTGTTATAAACTCAAATAGACCAGGGTTATCAGAAAGCCCATATAGTGTAGGTTCTGGAGTTTATCAACTTGAATCAAGTCTTTTTTATAGAAAGGTTCCAGTAACTGCAACATTTAGTAACCCTCAATCTATTGGTTTAAATTTATTTTTTAGAACAAGTTTCATTAATGAAAAGCTTGAATTAAATTTAAACACCTCTTTATCTAATGATAAAATAGCGTTTAAAAATATTTTTGAATCGTCATATAACAAAACTGGTTTAAGTGAATTTACTATTGGTGCTAAATATTTGGTATATGCACCTAAATATGATGATAAAACTAAAGAAATTAGAAGTTGGAAAGCTAGACATTCTTTTGATTATAAACGATGGATTCCTCATGTTGGTGTTTATGCTGGACTTAGTTTTGGTAATTTTTTAAATGATTATCACGAGAAAGGTGGAATGAGCCCTAGAGTTGGTGTTTTACTCCAAAATGAATTTTCAGATAAACTTAATGTAGTTACTAATTTATTTTACAACAACATTGGTACTGAATTTTCTGAGTACTCTTATGTTGTTACAGGTACCTATAACTTTAATGATTATTGGTCAGGTTTTGCTGAAATGCAGGGAGTCTTTGAAAAATATGAAAATAAAAGTAGTATTGGAGGTGGAGCTGCCTATTTATTTAACAAAAACCTTCAAATTAACGCTTCTGTAAGAGCTAATCTTGAAAGAAAAGAAATCGGTTTTACTTCTACAATTGGAGTTTCTTACAGGCTGGATAGGCATTTTGACACTTTTGCTGAAATTGACGAATTTGGAAATAAAATAGAAGAAGATAAACCTATTAAATATGATGAAAACAGAGGTTTCTTTGGAAGGTTATTTAGTAAAATCAAAAGATTATTTAAAAAAGACAAAAAACGAGAACAAAAAGTTGACTTAGATATTTCTCCTAATAAAGATAACTCTACAATTAGAACAGAAAAACCTAGAAGACAAAGAGAAAAATCGTTAATTGATGTTATCTCTAAAGAGGATAAAAAAGATAAAAAGAAAGCTAGCAAAGCTGAAAAGAAAGCTGCTAAAAAAGCAGCCAAAAAGGCTGAAAAAGAAAAAAGACGCCAAGAGAAGGAAAAAGAAAAAGAAATTAAACGTAAGGAAAAAGAACGTTTAAAACTTGAAAAGGAAAAGATAAAAGAAGCTGAACGTAAAGCAAAAGAACGTTTAAAACTTGAAAAAGAAATAAAAGAACTGGAAGAGGAAATAAAAAAAGAGGAAGAAAAAGAAAAAAAGAAAGAAGAAGACGATAATTAAAAAACAGAAATCATACACTTTATATGATTACCATTAAAGAAATAAACACTAAAAAGGAAATGAAACAGTTTGTTAAATTTCCTTTTTCACTTTATAAAGATAATCCTTACTGGGTACCACCAATAATAAGTGATGAAATAGCTAGCTTTGACAAAACCAAAAACCCTGTTTTTGAACATGCTAATGCTCAATTTTTCATAGCTTTAAAAAACGACAAAATAGTTGGACGAATAGTAGCGATTATTAATACTTATGAAGTAGAGAAACAAGGATTAAAAAAAATGCGGTTTGGTTGGTATGATGTTATTGATGACATCAATGTTAGCAAAGCTTTATTAGATAAAGTAAAAGAAATAGGGTATAAAAACAATCTTGAATACGTAGAAGGCCCTATTGGCTTTAATAATCTTGACAAAACTGGTATTTTGACAGAAGGCTTTAACCATATTGGCACTATGATTACATGGTATAATCATCCTTATTATAAAGCTCATTTAGAAGAATTAGGTTTTAAAAAAGAAAAAGAATATTTAGAAAATAAATTTCTTTTTAAAAATGTTGATGCAAAAAAATATAAAAGAATAAGTAACTTAATTCAAAATCGATATAATTTAAAACAACTAAACTTCACTTCTACTAAAAAAATAATGCCTTATGTAGATGAAATGTTTGATTTATTTGGTAAAACCTATTCAAAACTTTCAACCTACGTTCCTATTTCTGATGAGCAAATAGCATATTTCAAAAAAAAATACATCAGTTTTATTAATCCAGAGTATATAAAATTTGTTGTTGATAGCAGCCACAAACTAGTTGGTTTTGCTATTGTAATGCCCTCTTTTTCTGAAGCTCTTCAAAAAGCAAAAGGTAAACTTTTTCCTTTTGGTCTTTTTCATTTACTCAATGCTAGAAAAAACTCTAAGGATGTTACTTTTTATTTAATTGGTGTTCATCCTGACTATCAAAACAAAGGTGTTACTGCAATTTTATTTAGCCAATATTGTGATACTTTTTCAGAGAGAAATATTGAAAACTGTATTCGAACTCCTGAATTAGAAGAAAACGAAGCTATTCATAAAATTTGGAAAGATTTCAATCCAAAAACTCACAAAAGAAGAAGAACCTATAGAATTAATTTATAATGCAATTATTTTATAATCAACAAATTTCTGAAGACACAAAGCAATTCACTTTTGATAAAGATGAAAGCAGACATATAGTTCGTGTTTTACGTAAAAAAGAAGGAGATATTCTTTATATAACCAATGGTAATCACTATTTATTTACTGTAGAAATAGTAATTGCCAGCGATAAAAAATGTATTGCAACTATTATTCAGAAAGAAGAAAAAAGAAATTCAAGAGATTATTATCTGCATGTTGCTATTGCTCCTACAAAAAACAACGACCGTTTAGAGTGGTTTCTTGAAAAGGCTACAGAAATTGGTATTGATGAAATCACACCTATTATTTGTAAAAATTCTGAAAGGAAAGTTGTAAAAACTGAAAGATTAGCTAAAATAATACAAGCTGCAATGAAACAATCATTACAGTATAAATTACCTAAGCTAAATGAGCCTGTTAAATTTTCTGAATTTATTCAACAAAAATTTTCAAGCCAACTATTTATAGCTCATTGTGAAGATGACACTAAAAAGAACACTTTAAAAGACGGTATAAATTTAGCTTCTAATTATACAATACTAATTGGTCCTGAAGGTGATTTTTCCACTGATGAAATTAAAAAATCTTTATCTCAAAAATTCACTCCTATAACCCTAGGTAACACAAGATTAAGAACAGAAACAGCTGGATTAACAGCAGTACAACAAATTAGTTTTTTACATCAATAATTCTTTTTTGTATATTTAACTCAATTAAAAACTAACATTGAGTACATCAGATTTCTTTAATTTGTTCTTACTTATTAGCGCGTTACATGGGTTTGCGTTTAGTATAATACTGTTTTCATCAAAAAACGGCAAGGATAAAAGTATGCTATACTTAAATTTACTTATCCTATCTATTTCTTTAAACAACATACAATCATGGGCCTTAGAAAACAAGTTATTTCAACATAAGTTCGCTTTAGATTATATTCAAATACCTTGGCATTTTTTAGCTATGCCTTTTTTGTATATGTTTTTAATTAATTATTTAAAAATAACTTCTAAAACTTATAACTTACTTAAACTTATAATTCCTCTGTTCATCTCTTCAATAGTTGCACAAGTTAGTTTTGTGTTATATTATAGTGCTGTTAATTCAAATGAGCATCAAGATTTTATTTACGAACGCTATACTTCAATTGAAGAAATAATTAGTTTTTCAATATCTATTAGTCTTTTTATCTATTCGTTCTATATTCTTTACAGAAGAGAAAAATTATTTCCAAAAATATTATCATACGATAATTTAAAATGGATTAATACTTTTTTCAAACTCTCATCAGTTGGCTACATCTTATGGATTACTGCATTAGTTATTAAAGTAAGTATGAATTTCAAAGGATTTATGTTTTCTTATTACCCTTTAAGAATATACACCACCATATTAATTTATTGGCTAGGTTATCAAGGACTTAGACAACTTAGAGTTTTAAAAGAAAGACAGCACCTAAGGGAAGTTCTTTTAACATATCCTATAATTTCAGAAACAAAACAGGAAGTTAATTTAAACTCAACTGAAACAGCAATTTCTAATGAACAACTTGAAAAATATAAAGAATATTTTTTCAAGATAGATAGTTTTATTAGAGCAGAAAAAAAATTTTTACTTACAAAATACACACTACAAAATCTTTCTGAGGATTTTGATTTTAGCCCAAGTACATTATCTCTTATTATTAATACAATAGCCAACAAGAGTTTTATTGATTATTTAAATGAAATGAGAATTGAACAAGCCAAAAACTTATTAATTAATTCTGAGTATCAAAATTACACAATTGCTTCGATTGGTTTAGAATCTGGCTTTAATTCAAAATCAACTTTTTTTACTGTTTTTAAAAAACATACAGGTTTAACTCCATTTAATTATCGTAACAAAGCTTCTTTAGCTATTTAAGATGATTTTAACACTTAATTAGTTCGAAAACACTTAATCTGGACGTTTTCGAACTCAATTTATAAAAAGATACACTAAATTTGACTTAAGAGAAATAAATATTTAAAATACAAGAATTTTGAAGGGGTTTTTTATTATTAAATATAATTTCTAATAAGATATTGTTGAGTTAAGAGGCTCAACGATGAGAAAGAAAAGGTTTAAACCTTAAACACCAGCTATGTATAGTTGGTGTTTTTTATTTAAATAACTTCTTGTAAATTATATCAAATAAAATACACAAAATTAGTTCGAAAACACCCATTCTGGACGTTTCCGAACTCCATAAATAAAAAAAACAGTTATTATTGTATTGAAATTAATTGAATTTTATATTTCTGATATAGAAAGCTTAAATGATATTAAATTTCTTAAGGGGAAAAAAGAAAACACCAGTTATTATAGCTGGTGTTTTTTAATTATGTTTTATTATATTGTGAACTAAAATACTCTTAGTGAAAATTAACATATTTATTTATTTATTCTTTTTTTCAATTTTTGTTAACGCTCAACAGATAGCAATTTTGAAGTATCAAGGTGGTGGCGATTGGTATGCTAACCCTACTGCCTTACCTAACTTAATTAACTTTACAAATACGTATACAAAAACATCAATTGAAAAAGACCCTCAAACTGTTTCTTTAAATGACAATGCTTTATTTAATTATCCTATAGTTTTTATAACAGGTCATGGTAATATTTTTTTTAATAACGAAGATTCTGAAACCTTAAGAAACTATCTTACATCTGGTGGTTTTTTACATATTTCAGATAATTATGGCTTAGATAAATATATCAGAAGAGAGTTAAAGAAAGTGTTCCCTACAATTGAATTACAAGAAATACCAGTGAATCATCCAATCTACAATCAAACTTTTTCTTTTCCAAAAGGGCTACCTAAAATACATGAACATGATAAAAAAAAACCACAAGGTTTTGGACTATTCCATAATGGTAGATTAGTATTGTTTTATGATTATGAAAGTGACTTGAACGATGGATGGGAAGATTCTGCTGTACACAACAATCCGAAAGAAATAAGAGAAAGCGCTTTAAAAATGGGAGCTAATATTATAGAGTATGCTTTTAAACATTAAACTTTTCCAAATAGATTCTATTAAAATAAACTTTGACACAGAAGCTTTATGGATGCTTAATATAGCATTAGCTATAATTATGTTTGGTGTGTCATTAGATATCTCAATAAACGATTTTAAAAGGCTTTTTAAGAATCCAAAAATTATTTTAGTAGGTATCCTATCACAATTCGTTTTATTGCCTTTTTTTACATTTTTACTAGTTATTAGTATCAAACCTCATCCAAGTTTAGCTTTAGGGATGATATTAATAGCTGCATGCCCTGGGGGTAATGTATCAAATTTTTTCAGTAAAATGGCAAAAGGAAATTCTGCCTTATCAATTAGCTTAACCGCTTTTGCTACTTTAGTTTGTATTGCTTTAACCCCAATTAACTTAAACTTATGGGGAAGTTTATATCCTCCTACTAAAGCTATTTTAAAAACAGTTAACCTTAACCCTTATGAATTAACAAAACTTGTTTTACTCATTTTAGGCATCCCTCTTTTGTTAGGAATGCTTGTTAACTATTATCACAAAGAAATGGCAAAGAAAATAAACATTGTTTTAAAACCATTTTCAGTTTCTGTATTTCTATTATTAATAATAATTGCATTATATGATAACGCTAGTATATTTAAAAACCATATACATTTAGTTTTATTCTTAGTTATTTTTCATAATATTTTTGCTTATTTCATTGGATACTCAACAGCTAAATTGTTTAAATTATCGACCAAAGATTGTAAAACAATTTCAATAGAAACTGGAATACAAAATGGTGGCTTAGGATTATTACTTATTTTTAGTTTTTTTGATGGATTAGGAGGAATGGCTTTACTTGCTGCTTTTTGGGGAGTTTGGGACATCTTTTCAGGAATGCTATTAGCTACCTATTGGGGAAGAAAAAAGAAAACGTAATGCGTACTATTTTATATTATACTTTTAAATTTTTTATTAAAACTGGATTATTTTTTTATACTAAAAATATAAAAATAAATGGTAGTCAAAACATTCCAAAAGATGGCGCTGTTTTATTTACGGCTAATCATCCGAATGGATTAATAGACCCCATACTAATTGCAACTCATATTAAACGTAAAACTCACTTTTTAGTAAGAGCTGCTGTTTTTAAAAAAACTATTGTTGCATATTTTTTTGATCTATTAGGAATGATGCCAGTTTATAGAATTAGAGACGGTATTAAACAATTATCAAAAAATGAAGCCATTTTTAACAAGTGTGAGCAATTATTATCAAAAAACAAAACACTTCTTATTTTTCCTGAAGGGAGTCATAATCGTAAAAGATCAATTAGACCATTAAGTAAAGGGTTTACACGGATTATATTTCAAACACTTGATAAACATCCAAAAACAAAGCTTTACGTAGTTCCTGTTGGTATTACTTATCAAAATTCATCAAAATACCCTTCAAAAATTGCCTTAAGTTTTGGTACTCCTATTGAAACCAACTCTTATATGAAAGAGGAGAATAGATTTGAAGTAACCAAAAGTATAAAAAAAGAGGTTCTTGAACAACTTAAACAACTTACAGTACATATTCCTGATGATGCTAATTACGAAGAAAACTTAGCTAATTTAAATAACGCTAATGTTGATTTTACAGAAATTCAAAAAGTCAATAGTTTAGATTATACTAATAAAATTAAGGATAATTCAAAAAGTACATTTAACTATTTAAAACCACTACTCTTCTTAGTTATTTTAAATAGCTTTATTCCATATATATTATGGAAAATTGCTTCTAAAAAAGTAGATGAAATTGAATTTTTAGATACGTTTCGTTTTGGTTTTAATATTGTCTTATTTCCTCTTTTTTATATTTTTCAAAGCTTAATTATTAACTATGTATTTAATAAAGAAATCGCTATAATTTATTTAACTTTTAGTTTTTTAATTATTCTTACATACGCAAAATTATCTCCTACTAATGCAGAATAGCGTCTTGTATATCTTGCTGTATTTTAGTTCTCATATTACTTCGTACTAACCCTCTATTTCGCATTGTAGGATATATTCTATTAGATAAAAACACATACAAAATACCACTTTCAGGATCTGCCCAAGTATAAGTTCCTGTAAAACCACTATGTCCAAAACTTTTATCAGAAACACATCCACAAGTTGGCTTTTCTTGAGGTCTTATTTGTGGTTTATCAAACCCTAAACCTCTTCTTACTTTTTTATGGGCATAATATCTTTTATTAAACTTCTCAATTGTTTCTTCTTCAAAATATCTCTTCCCTCCATAACTTCCTTTCTGAAGATACATTTGCATTATTTTAGCTACATCATTAGCGTTAGCAAACAAACCTGCATGACCACCAACACCACCTAACATAGCTGCTCCCATATCATGAACATAACCATGTACTAATTGATTTCTGTAATAAGAATCTTTTTCCGTAGGTACAATCTGGCTCTTTTTAAACTTTTTAAGTGGTAAATACGTCATTCTATATGCTCCTAAAGAACTATAAAACATTTCATTTGCTAATTTATTTAACGGTCTCTTATATTTTCTTTCAATAATTTCTTTAAATATGTAGTACCCTAAGTCACTATACTTATATCCAGGTCTTTCTCTTTGTTCTGAATCTACAATATGCTTATATATTGTATCTCTATAACTTTTTGCTAAATATAAGTTCTTTGCAACTTTTATATTAAACTCTTTAGACTTTCTTTTTCTATAATATTGTAATGAGTTTTCACCAGTAATTGAATCTTTAGTTTCTAAATAAAAAGGAATCCAAGAACGTAATCGTCCATAATGAGACAATATTTCTTTTAACAATAATGTATCTTTATTAGACTTAGAATACCTAGGCAATACATCTCCTAAACTAGAAAAAAGACTAATTTTCTTATCTTCTTCAGCCTTCATAATCATAGGTAACGATGCTAATATTTTTGTTAACGACGCTAAATCATATATATCGGTTTTCTTTACTTTTCTTTTTTTAGAAAGTGTATGGTAACCAAAACTTTTATGGTAAAACACTTTTCCATTTCGAGCTATTAAAACTTGACCACCTGGTGCCATTCTTTTCTTTAAAATAGTATCTATTCTTCTGTCAATAATCTTTAACTTCTCAGAAGAGACTCCTACTTCTTCAGGAATAGTATACTCTAAAACATCTAGATCATTTACTACAATCCCTTCACCTACTTTAAAAGTATCATGAATACTCACTGGTAATTTCCCTTGTATTTTAAAAGCTCCAAATAAAGCTTGGGCTGTTAATTCTTGAGATAATTTGCTGTTCTGATAAGAAACTACTACTGATTTAATATTTGTAAATGATTTTACCTTTAATAAACTATAAGGGCTTGCAAATACAGTTAATATTACATTATTATTACGAGAAATTTCTTGTAACCACACTAACTCTTTGTTTGTAAATTTATACCCTTTCCATGGATGTTTATTTGATTTATGGAATCCTACTATTACTGTTGTGTATTTTTTCAATTTTTGATTCAAAACACTTAAATGCTTATCAGAAACTTGATCAACTTTAGCATAATTTTTAAGCATTTTAAAAAAGTCATTTCCTTTTGCATTTCCTAAAGAAACATATGCTATTTTTTTGGTTTCAAGGTTTTGTATAGGTAAGTTTTCAGTATCATTTTTTACTACAGTAATTGCTTTTTTTATTAATTCCCTATGTAAAACATTATCTTTTGGCCTATGCAAGTCTTGTTGTAAACTATCTATAGATATCGGTTCATAATTAGCTAATCCAGCTAAAAATTTTGCCTTTAAAATTTTACTTACAGAATGGTTAATTCTTTCTTCAGTTAACTCATTTTTTAAAATAGCTTCTTTAAATAAATTTATAGTCCCTGGAATATCTTGAGGAATCAACAACAAATCATTCCCAGCTAAAAAAGTAGCTAAATTTATTGAAGCTGGAGTATTGTAATTGGCTGCACCTTTCATATTTAAACCATCAGTAATAACTAACCCCTTAAATCCTAATTTAGTTTGTAATAAATCGGTTACTATTGTTTTTGATAGCGAAGATGGCAATTCAATATTTTGCTCTAATTGAGGCATGCTTAAATGAGCAACCATAACACTAGAAACACCAGCTTTAAACATCTTTTTATATGGATATAACTCAATAGAGTCTAAACGTTGCTCTGTAAAATTTACAGTTGGAAGTGTTTTATGCGAATCTGTAGCTGTATCACCATGCCCCGGAAAATGCTTTGCATTTGCTAACACACCAACACTTTGCATTCCTTTGGTAAATGCTATTGCTTTTTCTGTTACGTTCTCTTTACTTTCTCCAAATGAACGATTACCAATAATAGGATTATTTGGATTTGTATTTATATCAACAACCGGTGCGAAATTTATATGAATACCTACTCTTTTACAATGCTCACCTATTCTTTTACCTGTTTCTTCTAGTAACTTATTATCTGTTATAGCTCCTAAGGTCATATTCCAAGGAAAACGATACGCCTTTTTTAAACGCATATCTAATCCCCATTCACCATCAAATCCTATCAACAAAGGCACTTTAGCTGTAGCCTGATATTTGTTATTTAGTAACACTTGTTTTCCAGGAGTTCCTTGCATAAAAATCAAATTACCAACATGATATTTTGTAAGCATATTTTTAATATACTTCTCATGCTCATCGTTTCTATTGGAATACGCTTGAATCATAAATAACTGCCCTATTTTTTCATCAATAGACATTGATTTCAATATGCTATCTACCCAAATGGTTTGTGCTTCTTTATTTTTTGATTCTAATGGATCTAATTCTTGTCCATTTACCAGGTTTGCAATAATTACTAAAACAAATAAAACTACTTTTCTCTTCATACTTCAACTATAAATACTCTTTTATTAAACTCAATAGTTATACCAAAAATCGTTTATGCCAACTTTCGTTTGCAGGTACTTCCCATTTTGTTTCAAAATCTTCTTTTGTATTTATCATATTATTGAATACTATAGTATTTGAAGTTATTTTTTCATCCTCTACAAACTTCTTAAAATCAGACAATTTAACTATATTAATATTTTCTCCATCTTTAAAAGAAATATTCATTTTGTCCATTAAATCAATATTTAATTCTTTTTCAATTTCTTGAACAAAATGTACAGAAGAATCTATAGAACATCCCGAAACGTTATTAAAACCTTCATCAACTGCTAGTACTAAAAACTGACTATATTTTATAGTAAACGATCCTTTTAAGTCGTCTCCGTGTCGTGTCCAATTATCAATAAACAATAAAGCTTTAGCACTTATTAATTCTATTTCTTCTTGGGTAAACTCTCTATCTGCTTGATATATCCAAACTCTTGAATGGTTAGGTAAATTTTTATATTCTGTAAACATTTTCTTACTTATTATTAATTACTTCATATTAAACTTAGCCTGTAATGCTTTTAATTTTTCATCATCAGACATTGTTTTAACAGGTGCAGTCATTCTTTCTTTTATTTGTCGTAAGACCTTTTTAGTGTATAAAGGAAAATCTGCATTTTGTATCCATGAATTATACCCAGGATTTTCTTTTAACACATCCTCTACTAAACGCCCTTTGTATTTACCAAAAGAAAAAATTTCTTGCTTGTCGTCATTGAATAAAATAAAACCAGCAAAATCTGCACGTTGTGTATGAGAAGAAAACTCACTTAATTCTTCTACAGTATTTCCTATATCATCATATTTACTTAATTGCGCTAATAAAATTTCATAGGTTGCTAAGGTATCAGCTTCAGCAGAATGAGCACCTTCTAAATCTTTACCACAATAAAATTTATACCCTGCACTTAATGTTCTTTGTTCTTTTTTATGAAATATTACTTGAACATCAATAGCCTTTCTATTAGTCATATCAAAATCAATTCCAACTCTCATTAACTCTTCAGCTAATAAGGGAATGTCAAATCGATTAGAATTGAATCCTGCCAAATCACAACCTTCAATCATTTCGTTAATTTTTACAGATAAATCTTTAAAAGTTGGTTCAGTAACTACTTTCTCATTTGTAATTCCATGAATAGCTGTTGATGCTTCTGGTATTTCAATTTCTGGATTTACCAACCATGTTTTACTTTCTTTATTTCCATTTGGAAAAACTTTCAATATTGATATTTCAACAATTCTATCTGTTGCAATACTTATTCCTGTTGTTTCTAAATCGAAAAATACAATTGGTTTTTTTAAATTTAATTCCATTTATTTTTATTGTGTTAAGCTTATAAAAGCTTTTTATTTATTCGTTATTTAATTGTGCCTTAAATTCATCTATTTGATCTATCACCTTTTGTGATAAAGTAGGCTCTTTAAAATTATATTGTTGTAGTTCTTCTAATAAAACTTTTGCTACAATATACCTTGCAGTTGGTTTATCATCAGCAGGAACAACATACCATGGTGCATAATTTGTTGATGTTCTATTTAAAACATCTTCGTAACACTCCTGATATTTATCCCATAATTTACGTTCTTTTAAATCTCCTGCAGAAAATTTCCAATTCTTTTCCGGAATATTTAAACGTCGTAATAACCTATTCTTTTGTTCATCTTTTGATAGATTTAAAAAGAATTTCAAAACAACAGTTCCATTTTCTTCTAAATGCTTTTCAAATTGATTTATTCTATCCATTCTTGAATGGTAAAAATCATCATTTAAATCTTCTAAATTCTTTACCGTAGGAATACTTTCTGAAAACACATACTCAGGATGTACTCTTGTAACCAATACATTTTCATAATGAGTACGATTAAATACACCTATTTTTCCTTTAGGTGGAAGTGCTATATAGTGTCTCCATAAAAAATCATGTTTTAACTCCAACTCAGTAGGTACTTTAAAACTATGAACCTCCACCCCTCTTGCATTAACATCTTTAAAAACTTCTCGTATTAAACTATCTTTTCCAGAAGTGTCCATTCCTTGTAAACATATCAAAACACCATATTTACCTTCTGCATACATAGTATCCTGTAATTCACTAATTTTTTTTCGAAGCTTTTTAAGCTCCTTTTTAGCATCTTCTTTTACTTCTTTTGTACTTAAAGTACTTAATTTAATTTCTTTGGAAACCTTATAGTTTTCTACGTTCATAAAAAAAATAGTAATTATACTATAAATGTACTAAAATTACTGCGTTTAATGATTGATTTTATCTTGGTTTTTATCAATTAATTCAATTACTCTTATTATTATTTTTCGTTTTTATTCTTGAATTTTAACCATTCAAAACTTAACACATGAAAAAAACTATTATAATTCAAGGAAGTTCAAAAAGTTACGGTAACACCAATACAGTAATTAATTATTTAAACAAAGATGATAATTTTGACATTATCGACCTAAAAACCAAAAACATAGGCCCGTTTGACTATGAGTTCAAAAACAAGGATGATGATTTTATTCCTTTGCTAGAGGATATTATTAATAAATACGACACTATTGTATTTGCTACACCTGTATATTGGTACAGCATGAGTGGTATTTTAAAAGATTTTTTTGATAGAATGTCAGATCTTTTACATTATAAAAAAGAATTAGGACGTAAAATGAGAGGTAAAAACATGGCTATGATTAGTAACTCTGGCACAAATGATTTAAAGCAAGGCTTTACTATGCCTTTTATTGAAAGCGCAAATTATTTAGGCATGAACTACCTTGGCGACACCCATACTTGGTTTACAGAAGATGGAACTAATATTGCAAAAGAAGCTAAAAATAACATCGACACTTTTAAGAGGTTACTTTAATTAAAGAAGGTGTTGAATAACACCTTCTTTAAACTACTTTCATAAATGTTTTATAATTCATTAATTTAAATTTTTAGTATATACTAATTAATCGTAATATTGCAATATAATAATTAAAAGAATGGGACTTACTAAATCTGA
>JBELFC010000062.1:0-18245 GCA_042093175.1 Tenacibaculum sp.
GCATACTCCCTGTTCCTGAAGTAGTATACTCCAATCTACTTTTATGATAACTTACTAATAAAGCTTCTTGTAATGATAAAGCCCCAGAAATATATGTTGATGCGACTTCTCCTAAACTATGACCTACAACTGCATCTGGTGAAATTCCGTAATACTCAAGTAATCTAGTTAGTGCTATTTGAATAACAAAATTAGCCGGTTGAGCTATATATGATTCTTTAATTTTAGATACCTTCTCTGGCTTTTGCATTTCTTCTAAAATTGACCAGCCAGAGATCTTTTTAAACTCAACATCACATTCATTAACGACCTTATTAAAAAGAGGTTCCGTTTCCATAAGTTCTCGTCCCATATTCCACCATTCCAACCCCATTCCATTGTATACAAAAACTATACTTGGATTTTCAGAGTCTGCGCTTCCCATAGATACTCCTTCTAATAGAACATCTTTTTCAAATGCCTTCATTTTTCCTAATAATTCTTCCTTAGATGAAGCTACTATTGCCAATCTTCCTGAATCCAATGATTTTCTATATACTACATTACTTAGTATTTGTGGAAAAGCATTTTCTTTATCCTCAATAAAATCTCTATACTTTGACGTTAACTCTTTTAAAGCTTCATTACTTGTTGCACAAATAGGAAAAATAAAATGATCTTCTTTTTGTAAATTATATTTTATATCATTTGTTTTTGGTGAAGAATTTGAGTCTGAAAATCGACATCCTATCCCCTTAGAATCTATAGGTTTATTTTGGTTTTTCATGATTTGTAAATAATAATTAATGAAAAGTATATCGATAATTGACACAGCAATAAATCAAGACAAGATATCCCCTACAATACCTCAATCATTGATGCTTTATATATCAACAGTTCGTTACTTATAAAAAGTTTAAGAGTTAGCTTTATTTATTTTTTTAGTCAAGTGTAATAGCCTTAATTGGATTTTCTGAAGAAGCAGACCATATTTTTCCACTTATTGTAAATAATACAATGAAAAAAGTAATTAAAACAACTATTATAAAGGCTATAGGGTTAATGCTAACACTATAAGCACCTATCTGAGAAAATTGAAGTATTAAAAAATATGTTAATATTAATCCTAATGTTGCTGCTAATGCATAAAGTATTACATATTCTTTTAAAATAAGTTTAAACAATTCTCTTTTTGTTGCTCCTAAAATTTTATGCATTGCTATCATTTTCTTTTGCATTTTTAATGAAAATGATATTAATGTATAGAGACCAACAATAACTAATAAAATTGAAATGATAGAAGCAAGCATAAACATTCTCATTACATTTTCAAGTGCAGACATATAACCTGCATCCATGCCATCTTCTAAAAACCCAAACTCTATTGGTTTTTCTGGAAAATGTGAATTAAAAGTTTTATTAATAAAACCTCTAGTTTCTGCTTTATTATTATCATTTACTTTTACCCCTATTACAAAATATTTTTTATCATTTGAATTCATAGTTAACATCAATGGAGGGATTTTAAGTGTTAACGAAACCTGATCAAAATCTTTAACCACTCCAATAACTTTAATTTTTCCATTATCAAGCGTTTTTCCTACTGGGTTATCCCAACCTAAAAGCGAAACTGCTGTTTCATTAATTACACATGAACTTTGTTTATCTGTAGAGTAATCTTTAGAAAACCATCTACCTTCTTTCATTTCCATCTTAAACACATCGATAAAATCATAATCTACTCCATATGTAGTTAAACTAGCCTTATCATCAGATCTATTCCCTTCCCAATTCACTTTTTTCTCATCTCCAAACCCTAAAAACGGAGCACATTCTGAAATAGAATAGCTTAAAATATTAGGGTTTTCAAGCAATGTGTTTTTAACAACCTCTACACGATTTAAATCCTTACTATCAGATATCTTTACCCAAGTTGTTAATACATTTTTCTTATTAAAGCCAAGATCTTTTTCTTTTAAATAATTAATTTGTGAAACAATATAATATGAAAGAACAATTAATGGAATTGTAACGAATAACTGAAAAAACACTAGACCTTTTCGTAGACCTCTCCTACGTTTAATTGAGGTATTTCCTTGAAGGAAAGATGTGATTTTTAATGATGATAAATAAAATACAGGGTATAAGCCTGCAACTATACCAAAAAACACGCTAAAAAATAAAATCTTTAAAATAAACAACCAACTTCCTGTGAATACAAATGAAAGTTCCCTAGAAACAACAGAATTAAAAACAGGTAGTAAAATAATAACCAATATACTTGATACTATTATAACACTAATAACCTTAACTAACGACTCGAGTATAAATTGAAATTGTAATTGTCTTTTAGAGATTCCTAAAACTTTTTTCATCCCTATCTCTAACTCTCTATTTATCAACTTTGTTGTAGTCATATTAATATAATTGACTATTGTTATAAAAGCTGTAAAAAAGACTATTATCATAAACAAATTAATGATAATCATCGTATTTCTTCTACCTCCCATAGAATCATTTCTAACGCCTAATGTTTTTAAATAAATATCTTCTACAGGTCTAAGATTTAAAGTTTGAGTAATGTCATCCTTAAAATCATTATGCTTTGCCAATAGGTTTTTTATTTTATTAGATAACCTATCAACATTTGCATTCTTATCCAATAAAATATAAGTAGAAACATAACTTTCTCCCCAACCTTTTTCCATTTCTGATTCATAAAGTTCTTTTAACGAATTAAAAGAAATAATGTATTCCATTTTGAAATGAGAATTTTTCGGATAATCTTTAAAAACTCCTGTTACATTTAAAATATGCTTTTTGTTTATTTTGATAGTTTTTCCTAATACATCTCCATTAGGAAATAATTTTTTTCCTAGAGACTCAGAAATCACAATGCTCATAGGGTTTTCTAGGGCTTTAAATCGATCTCCTGAAATAAACTGAAAACTAAACATTTTTAAGAAGTCATTATTTGCCAATACACCTTCTTGTCTAGGATATAATTTTTCTCCTATAGCTAGGAAATTACTTGTATACTTTGCACTTACTGAGTGTTCAACCTCTGGGAAAGAAGATCTAATTTCTTTTGACAACTCATAAGGTGTCGAGTCAAATATTTGATTCTGTACTTTATCATTTACAACCCTTTCTACCCTATACAACCTATCATTATTCTCATTAAAACTGTCATAATTTTTTTCATAAAAAACATATAATGACATTAATATAATAGTAGTAAGACCTACTGATGCTCCTAAAATATTGATTAAAAAAGATTTTTTATCCTTTTTAATTTCCCTAAGCACTAGTAAAAAATTAAGTTTTAGCATAATTTTAAATTTTAAGATGAAACTTTCTATTGATTAATACTACTCGAATAATACTAATGTTTCTTTTGTTTGGTGAGATAATTGCCCCATATCCATTTTGTATATGCTATCTGCCAAACTAAAATATTTATCATCATGAGAAATGATAATTAGTATTTTTCCTTCTTCTCTTAATTTCACTAACAAATCATTATAGAAGAAATCTCTAAATCCTGGATCTAAATCTGCTGCTACTTCATCAAAAAAGTAAACAGGTCTATCTTCCAAATAAGACTTCAAAATACTTAAACGTTTACGCTGTCCTTTTGATAAATCTATGGTACTAAAAACTCCATTCTCAATAGTAACTTTATCAGATAACTGTAGTACATCTAACCATTCATTTACCTGATTAAGTCTTTCTTCTTTAAGGTCATATAACTTTTTAAACAAGTAAAAATCACTATAAATAACAGAAAAACACTCTCCTAACATTTTCCTGCTTGTTTTCATATCATTTATAAGAATGTTCCCTGAATTTGGCTTATAAAGACCTGTTAACAATTTTAAGAAAGTAGTTTTTCCACTACCATTACCTCCAATTATAAAAACTAACTCACCTTTATTAGCTTTGAAATTTACAGGTCCTATACCATAATTTGTATTTTCCTTTTCATTTTCATAACTGAAACACACATCTTTAACTTCAATACTTTTAACAAAAGGAATTTCATTTCTATCTATAACTTCAGTAGTAGTTGCTTCTTCTATTTCTGCATCTTTTATAAATGCTTTAATTCTATCCAATGATACTTTAAGACTAACTACTTGAGGTAACCCGTTTAATATTATTGTAATTGGTCCCCATAAAAACAAGACTACCAAAACATAGGCTGTCACTACTTCTTTATCTAAATTAAAAATTAAAGGAAAAAGTAGGCATGATGCACCCATAGCTACTGTAAAAGATAATTCTGAAAATACATTTGCATCAATTCCTACATTAGCATAGTCACGACTTGCAGCATATGATTTTCTACTAGATTTTTCCATATCTTTTTTATATTGCCCTATCTTAACTTTATGTAAAACCAACTCTTTAAACCCTTTTATTAGTCCAGAAATAAAACTAGTATATTCTTCTCTCCTTTCCCTTGCTATATTTCCTGTTTTATTAAGGCGTGGTACCAGCATAGCAAGAAACC
Source organism: Tenacibaculum sp. (assembly GCA_042093175.1). Taxonomy (GTDB): domain Bacteria; phylum Bacteroidota; class Bacteroidia; order Flavobacteriales; family Flavobacteriaceae; genus Polaribacter. Next base: position 4,496 of record JBELFC010000062.1, read on the forward strand.
CCATTATAAAAACTATGATTCCTAAAAGTGCTAATGAACTAACCCAATCAATAGTAAATAAATAGATCTGTACTACAATCAAAGTTATCACATTGGTATATGTCATAATTATATCTTGTGAAAAAGAAAAAATCGTTCTAATATCATCATTCAATATGGTATGCATTTTACCTTCCTTTACTTGTTCTTGCTTTCTGTAAGGTGTTTTAAAAATCTTATCTATTATTAAAAGGTTAAACTTATGGGCAGTTAAAATCCCAAGATTAACAGTTTCCCTTTTACTAATTCTTGTAGTTACTACATAAATTAAAGTATTCATCGCAAAAAATAACAAAAGGTATTTTGCTTCATAATCATTAGTAAGAAATTTACTTATAATCATTACGTTGATTGCACTAGCTATACCTGGAAATAAACTCAAGAATAGTAATTTTGGAGTAATATTATAATACTCATTCTTATGAGGCATAAAAATTGATGCTCTTAACCCTGCATAAAAACATAAAATACCTATTCCTAAACTAAGAACGTCTTTTCTTGCTTCTACATATTGAGACGCTGTCTCTGACCAAAAATTAGGATCATAAAAAGCTAAAGGTATTGTGTATAAAACCGCCAAAACTGGTACAACTACTAAAAAACCTAAAAAATAATTCAATATATTTTTTCCAGTAAAAAGAAAAACTCTTTTTTTCTTCATCTTTTGGTACACCACCAGCCCCAAATATAAAACTCCTATTAAAGCCATTATACTATTGGCTATATACGATACTTTTGTTATAATTTCCATTTTAATTAATTTAAGTTTTTATTTTTTTAGATTTTCTGTCACGTTTTTATTTAGTCTGATATGCTTATTACGGATACCAACTAATAAAAAATAAGTAATTGATATCCTTATCTGAATTAGTAATTAACTCAAATGATTGGATTTAAAAACATTCTAAATGCTTTTAGCTTTTAATTTTTTATGATTATTTTTAACAGATGTATTCTAAACAATACACCATCTGTTTAAGAAGTTTATTTTTACTTTGTCATTTTAAAAGGCTGCCCCATTGCTGTTAAAGTAGTTCGCTTACCCATAAACGGACGTCTTCCGTGAGAAAACATCATATTATCAAGTAATAAAAAATCATCTTGTTTCCATTTAAAAACAATTGAATTTTCTTTATAATAATTAACAAATTCTTTTATTACTTCTGGCTCTATTTTCGTACCATCTCCGTAATAAGTTACAAATGGTAAATTTTCTTCTCCCAAGAATTCTATGACTGCAGGATCATAATGACTATTAATTCCAAAGAACATATGATTAAACCACATCTCTTTACCTGTAATAGGATGCTTATGAATTGCTTTTAATTTCCAAGTTACTCTTAGATGATCATCATCAACCCAAGTATAATCATAGCCTAAATTTTCTAAAGTTTTATTTACTTCATTTTTATCGGTTGTTTGATAAATAGTTTCCCAATCTAATCCAATACCTGGAAGACTATTTCTCATATATAACACCCCTTTTTCTTTAAATTTTTTAAGTGTCTCTTCTTTTAAATTCGCCATTAACTTTCTTTCATCAGCTATGGGAGTCTCACCTCCTTCATAGGCTGGAACCAAAGAATAGAAAGCAATTATTCTATTATATTCATTAGAATACGAATTTTCCGTATGCATATGAATGGTTTGATCATTTGGATGACTTGTAGAAGTATATACATTACTATAAACCCTATCTCTCGGGGATGTTCTATTTTTATATTCAATAGCTTCTCCTGAAATAATAGAAAAAAGTTTATTGAAGTTTTCAGCTCCCTCAATTTTAAATCCTCTTAAAAGTATTGCTCCTTTTTCTAGTAATATATTATTTAAACTATCCCTATATTTTTTAGCCCATTCAAAAACATTAACATTGCCTAATGAGTTTATTGTAAAAGGGTTGTTTTTTGAAACGTTTTGAAAAGTAACGTTTTCTTCTAATAAAAAATCATAACCTGGTTTTAATTCATTAAAAGTTTTCATTTTGTCAAATTAGATTATTTTAAGTACTGCTTATACTATTTTATTCTAGGTGTTTTCTAAAAAACAAAACACACTTAACGCTACATTACTCTAGTAATACTCCTTCTTCTGTTTCTTTAGCTAAATTCAGATAATGTCCAGCTATAGCCATGTCAAAAACAGCCATTCCCATTGGGTTAAACATGATTGGTTGTTTATCGTCTAAAGTTTCAAAGAATCCATTTAATACATCTTGCATATAACTCACCTGATTCTCTTCTAGATGATTTACTTTATGAAACATTTCTATATCTGTATTCTCTCTACATACTTCATTCCAATCATCAACTACCATACTCTTTTCAAACCATGGAAATACATCTGTTTTATAATCTCTCAAAGAAACGTTTAAATGGAGAGATGAATCTTTAGGTTTTTTATCAATGTATGGTTCTTTTGATACTGTACAAGTAATAAAAATATCGGCATTCGTATATGCTTCTTCCCAACTGTTCACTATGCTAATTTTTTCTTCTATTGAAGAATTTATATCATTTTTTGAAATATCTTTTAAATCATATAAAAGGACCTCCTCAAGAGATTCTCCTAATAATTCATTACACATTTCTAAATGATATTGACCAATTGGACCAAAACCTATTAAACCTACTTTGACATTTTTATGTCGTTTTAGTTCCATAAATTTCTTAATCATTAAACCACTAACGGAAGCTGTACGAATTGCCGATATAGAACCACTATTTATTATACTAACAGGTTTACCTGTTTCTGCTTCATTTAAAACAATAACACTATGCGCTCTTGCAATTCCTTTTTGTGGATTATCAGGAAAACTAGCAATCCATTTTATTCCTGATCTATTTATTTTTCCTCCAACAAATGCTGGCATTGCAATAATTCTATTTTTTATATCTCCATATCTTAAATATGGCTTTATTGGTTGAGCAATATCATTTGACTCTATACATCGAGTAGCCATTTCTATTGCTTTAATATTTTGTTCCCAATTTAAATCTATATCCTTTATATTTTTTTCCCCTAAGTATATCATTATCTTTAGTTCTTTTTTATTATTTTTTTAAATGGCAATAGGTTCTGAGTAAAAATTTTTCTCACTATATTCCTTAACCATTTTACACCATTCATCATTATAAATGGTACTTATATATCTTTCTCCTCTATCTGCAAACACACACATTATGTTAACACTTGAGCTTACTTTATTATTTTCAAAATACTTTTTTATCCCAGCATAAACGGACCCTGAAGATCCTCCTGCATATAAATTATGATTTTCTAATAATTCTCTACAAGAATTTATCGTTTCTTCTTCATTTACATATACAACATCATCTATTTTCGCATATTCTATTATATCTGGCTTCATACTTGAACCAATTCCAGGAATGAATCTTTTACGAGATTTTCCTCCAAAAATTATTGATCCTTCAACATCTACTGCTATAACTTTAGCATTAGGATGGTTCTCTTTTACTTTTTGTGAAACACCAGTTATTGTTCCTCCTGAACTTATGCCCATAAATAAGTAATCAATTTTTTGTCTTGGTGCTTCAAGACATATTTCATTTCCTAAAGAATTATAATAGGCTCTAGCATTCAATGGATTTGCATACTGGTTTACCCAATAAATATTATCCGTTTTATTTAGTATTTCTTTTATTTTTTTAATTCTATTTAATAAATATCCCCCATGAGCATCAGGCTCAGTTATACGAATAACCTCAGCTCCTTGAAGACGAATTAGCATTTCATTAACTGGTAACGTAGTTTTATCTATTACACAAATAAATTTTAACCCATTATGTTTAGCATATGCAGAAAGAGCTACACCAAAATTCCCTGAAGATGATTCTATTAATGTTGTTTCTTTATTTATAGTTCCTTCTCTTAATAAGCGATTTATAATATAACATGCCGCTCTATCTTTTACACTACCTGTAGGGTTGTAGAATTCTAATTTTGCAAAAACGTTTAAATTTCGTTCGTTTGCAATCGGAAGAAATGCCATAGGAGTATTTCCTATTTTATTTAAAATATTATTTACCATGATTTGAGTAATTTAAAAGCTTTTTTATATTAAAGCAGGTGATATGTTACCAACTCCTATATTCTATAGCTTGGTAATATTTTTAGATATATTATTTACAATGAAAAAACTAATTATGTGTACCAAAAAACACGATCTACTAATTGTTTTAATCGTGAATAAAGTAATTATTAGTTAACTTAAAAGAGCAGCTTCTTTTTGTTGTTTCTCAACTTTTACTATATCTTCTGATACAATTTGTCCATCTAAAAGATTAATTACTGTATCAGCATATTTTGAATCTCTTTCTGAGTGTGTTACCATAATTATAGTAGCTCCATCTTTATGTAATTCACTTAATAAATTCATTACCTCTATTCCATTTTTAGAATCCAGATTTCCAGTTGGTTCATCTGCTAAAATTAATTTTGGATTAGTAACTACTGCCCTAGAAATTGCAACACGTTGTTGTTGCCCTCCTGATAATTGTTTCGGAAAATGTTTTGACCTATGATCAATTTGCATTCTTTTTAGTATTTCTTGAACCCTAGTCTTTCTTTCTTTTTTATCTATCTTCAAATACATTAATGGTAGTTCAACATTTTCTTCAACTGTAAGTTCATCAATCAAATTAAACTTCTGAAAAACAAACCCTATATTACTTTTTCTTAACTCGGCATACTCCTTTTCATTAAACCCGCTAACTTCTTCTCCATTAAACTGATAACTACCACTATTTGCTCCATCAAGTAAACCAACTACGTTAAGTAGTGTTGATTTACCACATCCTGAAGGCCCCATTATTGCAGTAAACTTGCCTTTTTTCACTTCAAAACTAATATTATTTAGTGCCAAAGTTTCTATTTCTTCTGTTTTAAAACTTTTATTTAAATTTTGAATCTTAATCATGTTGATTGATTTTGTTTGTTAATTAAAATAACTCTTTCTTATTATTAGTTAAGTACTTATTATCTTTCATTTTACTTTTTAAAAGCTAAAGTATCATTCGTATATGGTGTTTTTTCACCTAACGATATTGTTCTTTTTTCTATTGCTATCTTACAAGTAAGTTTTTTACAAGATTTACAATGACAATCAGTTTGCTTATTTTTAGCTTTCATCAAGTACTGGTTCTGCTGAATAAACTAACAACTCTTTCTCGGCAAATAATCGCTCAGCAATTACACCTCTAGTTCTACAATCATCAATAAGTTTATTTGATTCAATTATAGGGTTAGATTCCTCTGTATAAGCTACATCTAAAATATGTCGTATCCAAGGTTCTTCACCCATGGCATAAACATATACTTCTTTTGGTTTAAAAATATCTACTAACCCTATTCCTTCTGAATAATTACAGCCTCTTCCTCTTCTAGAATAATCTTTATCTCTATCAGGGGTTTCAGGAAATAATGGGCCATATACCCATGAAGATGGCGCTCCATCACATTCCATTCCTAAAAACAATACATCTACCTCTCCATATAATTCTTGTACTTTTTCATAAAGTCTCGGCTCTATATTACATGAATCTGCAACAGAAAGAATTGAAGAATCATTATAATCTATCAAGTAACAAAGTTTACTTTGAATAAATAAATCATGATGTTCACCAAGGAAAGGAATTCCAGTTATTTTTCCTCCAGGAAATTTAAGTTCTTCAAATTCCTCAAGCTCTTTTACATTATCAAAGCCTAAATTTTCTAGTAAAATTTTTAAAGAAGGATCTTGTATAGTTCCTTTTACATTAGCTCCTACAATTATGTTATCTACTTTATGTCTTATTTGTAACATCGTTTCAACCAATACATGATCATGATGGCTATGAGTAATAAGAACATAATCTATTTTTTCTGGTAAATCTTCATAGGTATATCTAGAAATATCAGACTCATATGTGTAGCTTAAAACTGGATCAAACAAAAAAGAAACGCCTCCTGTTTCTACAAGTATACAAGCATGCCCAAAATATCTAATTCTCATATTATCTCCAACATATTCTTCATATTCCCTAGGTTTTTCTTGAGTGAAAAACGATTCAAAAAGTTCCGTATTATCAATTTCAACATTTAAAGACTCTTTAATATACGCTAAAGTTTGAGGTGTCTTTTTCATTTTGAATAATTCGTCTAACCCTTTGTTTGCAAACGGTATATTAAGCCTTAAAGTATCTTTATTTTCCAGTCTTGGAGTAGAAAATATAAAAGGCCTATCTGCATCTTTTTCTATAAATGAAATTGCTATTGATTGAGATGATGTATCATAAAACTCACTTTTATATAACAATCCTTCAAAAAACCTGAAAGAAGGATTGTGGTTCATATCGTAAACTAACTCGACATAACCTTTAAGAATATCTGGAACTTTTTCATATAAAGGTTCCATAGAATAGCCTTTAGCTTCAGTTTCTAACATCTTATATAGATCTCTAATAGCTTTTGCGAATTCAATACTAGCTTTACAATCACCATTTGTTTGTGATATAAGTTCTGTTACCTCTTCTACTTTCTCTCCATTTAAATCTATAAAAGGACCTCCTCTAAAAGCTGGATTTTTTACAGCTGAAGCATGAATTTCTGGTGCACTTACATAAGAATTCATCATAGGTAAATGTCTATGCAAAACATTTAAAGCTCCCTGTACAGGTGGTATTATTTGAATCCATGCATACCAGTTATTGATTAATGGTTCTACTTGTATATTTTGCTTTAAATAATATAGTTCGTTATTCATAATGATTATTTTAAATAATTAAAGAAGAGTGATTATTACCCACACTTAATTGACTATCTCTTTAAAAGATTTTAGATATTAAATAATGATAAAATGGAAAATTTCTATTTTAAGATGATACGTTCTGCGTTTCCAAAATTATCATAACTACTAGTAATTACTTTCTCTTTAGAATTTAATCCCTCGATTACTTCGTAATATTTAGAATTTTGCTTTCCAATGCGTATACTTCTTTTTACAGCTTCAGTTCCTTCTGAATTAACAACAAAAACCCATTGTCCTCCTGTACTTTGAAAAAAGCTTCCCTTTGGTAATAGAACTGCATCTGAAGATTCTCCTAGTTTTAACTTTAAATTGTAGCTTTGCCCTGTTCTAATGGTTTCTGGTTTATCATTCTTGAAAACAAGATCTACCTTAAATTTCCCATTTCGAACTTCAGGATAAACTTTTCTTAACCGTAAAAAATAATTGGTTCCATTACGTTCTAACACACCTTGTAATTCTCTTTTTACTCGTTCAATATAATGTTCATCTATATTGGCTTCGATTTTAAAGTTTGTCAATACATTTATTTGACCTATGCGTTGACCTTGAGATATGTTTTGACCTATTTCTGCATCTAAAAAACCAAGTTGTCCATCAGCTGGAGCCCTTACATTTAAATAATCTAAACGCTTATACACCATCGCTAATGTTTTCCTCATTCTATTTAAATCAGTGTCTAAACTTGATAATGAAGTAGTTCTTAAATTATCATCATTGTCTTTTTGTAATTTTATAATATTAAATTGTTCTAATGCCAATTCATAATCTTCTTTAGAAAGCAAATACTTTTCTTTAGAAATTAACTCTTCTTTGTAAAGAGACTTATTTTGGGTAAAGTTTCTCTTTAATCTTTGAAGATCTGTTTTTGCCGTTGCTAATGATCTTTTACCTTCTACTTGACGAGTATCAAATGTTAGCTTTGTAGATCTTAAATCATTTTGTTTTAAAGCTAAATTACTTTCACTAGCCATAATTTTTTCATAAAGATTCATATTTTCTAATTTCAGAATAATATCACCTTTTTTTACTGTTGCTCCTTCTTCAATCATTTTTTCACTAACTCTTCCCCCTTCATAAGCATCCATAAATATTGTTGTTATTGGAGCTACATTTCCATTTATTGTTATATAATCATCAAACTTTCCGTCTGTAACTTTAGCTATAGAAACCTTATCTCTTTCTATTCTATATGTAGAAATACTTGTTACAAAAACAAATTGATATCCTACAAAAAGAACTAACAAACAGAGGGCTATGTAACCATAATGTTTTTTTCGAAATCCTTTTTTCTTTTTAATTTGTATATCCATAATTAAAAAAATATTGTTTATTTATAAATTTTATTATTCACTTAAACCTTAGTTTCAAGTGTATTTGTATTAATTATTTTTATTTAGAGCCAATTGTAAAAACGGGTAATCCTTGATAAAAATTTAATGTACTTCTATTCACTTCAAGTTTTAATTTTACCTGTAAATTCTGATTTTGAGAATTTGCAAAAAGGTTCTTAGCTGTAAAAAGCTCTATGGAACTGATCATTCCTTTCTCATACCGTTTCTGAGCAATAGTAAAAGCTAACCCTTGCACTTCTTCATTTTTAGTAGTTTGCTTGTACTCAACCTGAAGTGCATGATATTCAAGCACCAACTCCTGAATAGTTTTATATAAAATTTGTTTTTGTATTAACAAATCATTTTTTGCGTCTAAAAAAGCTATTTTTTGTTGTTTTATACTAGAACGTGTTGCCCATCCTGTACTTATTGGAATATTTAGAGACAATCCTACAACTTGAAAAGCATTGTCTTTAATTTGTTTTCCAAAAGAAACAGTATTCCCTAAATTATCCTTAATTGTTTCAGCATACGCTGTTCCATATCTTCCGAATAAAGACAAAGAAGGATATAATTTACCTCTTTCTATTGCTAATTGCTTTTTAACTGCTTTAATTTTAAACTCATGAGCCTTAATTGTTGGTATAAAACTCTTTGCTTTCTTAAAAATAGAGTCAGACTGTACTTTAGTAGGTTCTAACTCGTCTTTTTTAGATATTTCTTCTACTAAAAAGATATCAGTAGTATCCTCAAGGTTCATTTCTTGAATCAATACTAATTTTGCAGCTGCTAACCGATTAAATGTTGTTGTTACATTTAGCTTCTCTGTTAATAAAATTGATTCAGCCTCATAAAGATCCGCTCCAGCTCCAACGCCTAATTCTATTTTCCTTTTCACCAAATCATAATTAGCCTGAGATACTTTTGTTTGTTCTTCAGCTATAACTAAGGCACCTTTAAGATACTGAACATCATAAAATGCTTGCATAACTCTTAAAGCCAACAAATACTTTTGTTGTAAAGTTTCTTTTTCAGTTGTTTTATAAATAAAGTTAGAAACTTTTATAGCGTTCAACTTTTGAAACCCTTTAAATAAATCTACAGACGCTTCTAAAGAATAACTATTTATAAAAAAATTCGTATCGGAAATACTATTATCATTCGGATCAACTGAACGTCCGAATCGAGTTCCATAATCAGAAGTAGCTTTTATAGATGGTAATAAATTTCTATAGGATTGTTTGTACTTTTCTCTATTAGATTCATTTTTGTATTTATTTTTTTTAATCTGTAAATTATGTTCAATGGCATACTCTACACATTTATTTAACGTCCAGCGCTCTTGCCCAACGCTCATCTTTGAGATCATCAAAAATGTTATTATAAATATTTGAAAATTGATTTTCATGGTTTTTATTTAAATAGCTGGTTTCTAATTCTACATACGGTACGCACTCAATAGAGCTTGGTTTTATTAAATTCATGCTTCTTATTAATTAATGGTTAATTTCTAGTTCGTATGTTTTTCGTTTTAATGCTGCATTAAACCTGCCCCACCTCCTTGAAAGTAATGCAATGGCACAGTAGCAGATATATTTTGATGTAAAGAATTTATCCAAACATTTATCTTATGATTTTCATTTACTCTATAAACTTCACATTCTACTCCTGATAACTTTCCTTTTTCAATTTTAAGTTTATCCCCTATTTTTGGTAATTTTACATTCGTTTTTACTTCTGTAATTTCTTTGTCTTCTGTTAAAACTTTCATTTGTTGAATTTCCTTTTCAGAAACCTTTCCATATTCATCTCCAAAACGGATATATGATCTTACAGAATCTACAGAAAGAGCTGTATGAAAATCTAATTTGGTTTTTATATTAACAAAAACATAACTAGGAAATAGAGGTGTATAAATTTTCTTTTTTCTGTCACTCCATTGTCTTATTGTTAATCCCATTGGAAGAAATGATTCAATACCTAATCTTTTTAAATCATTATGAGCTTTTTTCTCATTATTAAACTTTACATGAAGCACGTGCCACCCTATATTATTTTTCATTTTTCCTGTTTTTTTTATCGACTGGATATGGCTTCGCCATTCCATGTCACATGGTTATTGCATTAAAAAAAATTATAGTAATTTATTTAATCAATACTAAATTGTATTGATTATAAACATTGTGTTGTTAATCACAGTTTAAAAATATTTTTAAACAAGCTCTTTTAATACCCCTTATTAAAAGAAGACTTTAACTATTAACAATTCAATGAACTTATCTTATTCTTTATTCAAATTTAAAGTACAACTCTTATTTTTTAACTACACCAAAAGGTAGTTACATCGTTACACCTTAATTACTACACTTTTAGGTAGTTTCAATCTAATTTTTAAAATGACTTAATTTGTTATTAAATGTTGTACTATTTTCTTTCTTAAGTTATTTTTATCAACTAAACATGGCTTCGCCATTCCATGTCACATGGTTGTTTAATTAAAAAATTAGAGTAATCTATTTAATCAATACAGTTTAGTACTGATTGCAAACATTGTGTTGTTAATCAAAATTTAAAGTATTTTTAAACAAACTCTTTTAATACCCCTATTAAAAGAACACTTTAACAATTAACAATTCAATGAACTTGACTTTTACTTATTGTTTATCCAAAGTTAAAGTACTTATGTAGCTTTTTTGCTACACCATAAGGTAGTTACATTATTACACCTTAATTACTATACTTTTAGGTAGTGAGATTAAAAATTCAAAAAAAATGAATACTCATAAAAGCTAATCTCTTTAACTACCTACCCCTAGTATTTAATATCTTTTAAAGGAGTTTCTCCCCAAGTCACTCATATCTTTAATAAAATTCGACTTTATGTTTTATAAAAAATCTTAAAAAGCCACTTATACTTTTCAAAATATTAATTAGAAATATATAGTTCATCTAATCTAACTTACTTGTAAAATTTCCTTCAAAATTTTCATTACTTAAATTCTTTAATGGTAATATGCCTATCACTTATTATATCACCAAATATTAAGTAACACTTAATATAATAAACCTAAAACTTAATAACTTTATACTACGTCATTAAATAAAACATTTACTTTTGGTAATTCATTAAAAGCTTTTGATTCTCCTATCAAATGCTTATTCTCTTGATAAAAATTAATTAATCCATCATAAGACATACTCACTGGAATTGTTTCAGAACCTAAATAATTAATTGACTCTCCCACTACTTTAGTTTCAATTCCCATAAGTGACATAACACGTAGTAATTTGGCATCACATTCAGCAAAAGCAATATTGTCTTTATGCATACAAACAGGCATAATAGCACAAACCATTAATTTTTTCAACAAATTAATATCACGTACTCCTTGTTTTATAGCAAATCTTCCGATATGCCATATTTCATTTATAGAGTTTCCATTAGTACACATTAATGGATTTATTCCAAACATTTTTTGAATAGGTAGCATACTAATATAATCCCATTTTAAAACTCTTATAGTTCCTAATATACTTTCGCTATTTTCTTTAATTACAAATATTTTTGAACTGTTTGAATAACTAACCTCTTCTTCATATACCGAACTAATTTCGTTCTTGTAATTTGTTGAAGAATTATTGTCTGTATGATGCTTAAAATTCTCTGTAACGATAAATTTAGACATGTTTAAAAATTCATTTTGACTTACTTTTGGTTGTTGGTTTTGTACTAGCATAGTGGTTTTTGTTTTAGCTAAAATTATTACAACCAGCATCCCAACACGCTACACAAAAGTTTAGTTATCAGATATATAACCAAAAACTACCTTTACGGGTAGTTTTTCATTTTTTTTTAAAAACATCATTTATAGGGTAAATAAAACAACCAAAAACCAGTATAGTTTGAGTTCTTTTTAAATGTTAAAAAAAAACACTATTTTTAGGTTCCAAAAAAAATACTACTATGCCAAATGAAAATGACTTTTTTACATCTCGTAACACTGTCAATGAAATTTCTGAGAATGAAATAAGACAAAATATGAACTATGTAGAAGCGATTAAAGCTTTCGCAAGAACTACATACAAGAGTATTTATGTTATCGATTATGAAAAAAAAGGGTTTGAATATGTTTCTGAAAACCCATTATTTTTATGCGGACACACAGCTTCTGAAGTTCAAGAAATGGGCTATGCTTTTTATTTTAAATATGTTATTAAAGATGATTTAGATTTATTATTAAAGATCAATACTATTGGTTTTGATTTTTTTGAAAACATACCAGTTGAACAACGTATATATCATACTATTAGTTATGATTTTCATTTAAAGAACCCAGATGGGAAAACCATTTTAATAAATCAAAAACTAACTCCAGTATATTTAACTCAATCTGGAAAAATATGGAAAGCCATCTGTATCATTTCATTATCATCTGAAAAACAATCTGGAAATATTAAAATCTACAAGAAAGGAGATAATAAAGTACTTAAATATGATCTGGAAGGCAACTTCTGGAAGACAATGGATAAAATTAAATTAACTGATCGAGAAAAAGAAGTTTTACAATTCTCTATAAGAGGATATACTATTGGTGAAATAGCGGATGCTATTTTTGTTTCTCCCGATACAGTTAAATTTCATAGAAGAAAATTATTTACAAAATTAGAAGTAGCTAATATTTCAGAAGCTATTTCTTCAGCTACAAATAATAAATTAATTTAATTACTATAAAGCATCATCTATTACCTTAGATAGGTAAAATTCTGGGAATTTTTTAAACTTTTTCCCTGTCGCTATATTATAAAGTAAATGTGTACACATTGCTGCTACTGACCAAGATGCTATTGATAATTGTGGTGGAGATAATGTGCCTTCTTCTTTTCTATATTTTTCTATAACATCGTCAATCCATAATTGAGGATTCCCCCAAAATTTCAAATAACTTGAAGCATACTCTACCATAACAACTTCATTAAAATCTTGATCAGGTTTAGATAAAGTATCTAACGATAATCCATCTTTTGTTATAACTGTAACCAAACTACCCCAACCAATATTATATGGATGTAAAACTGGGATATTTAACTTTTGGCAAGTTGTATCAAAAATCAAAGGAACTGGTGAAGAAAAATCTAAAGCATTAATTGCTGCTTTATGACCCTCTATGTGCTCTTTAACATTTTCAACAGTTAGAAAAAAATCTACACATTTTATTTTTGCATTTTTATTAATAGATAATAAACGCTTCTCTAGCGCATCCACCTTATTATCTGTAATATCAGCTTCTGTATAATTTTGACGATTCAAATTAGATTTCTCTACTTGATCTCCATCAATAATAGTAATAGTCTCAAAACCAAAACGTAATGCACATTCTGCTATAACACTTCCTATTCCTCCACCTGCAAGCAATATTGGAAAATCTTTTATTATTTTTTGTTCTTCTTCAGTCAGGTAAATTCTATTCCTTATATATCTATCTTCCATTGTTATGTTTTAATATATCAAAAGTAAAACAATCTAAATAATGTAATTTACACAAAAGGGTAGTTTTTAAATTTTAACTCTTTT
>JBELFC010000063.1:0-18145 GCA_042093175.1 Tenacibaculum sp.
TTTATTGTTAATTTTCCTTCTTTAGAATATAAGAAACTGTTTATAAAAAATAAGATTACAGATAAAATCATAAATGAGAGAGAAGTAATTCCTATTTCATTTTCATATTTCAAGAATGAATCATCAGCATTTAAAGATGTGAATTTTAATAAATAATAAAAATATAATCCTCCTACAATTTTATAAAAGATAAAATATTTATGTCTAAATATATAGTTTTGTTCAATTATATTAAATGTCATTTTCATATATTCACATTATATTTTTTTTTGCAAATTTAATTGATTTTTAATCAATTAAAAATTCAATTAACACAATTATGTCAAAGAACTTTTCCGCTTTTTAGGTATCGGAGAACCCAAACTTTTTTCAAGTATTAATCACCACTGAAAATTATAATTATTTAAATGTATTATTTCCTTATCAGATGGATGTTCTACAATATATCTCATATATGTAAAAAAGAGTTAATTAAATCTAGCACCTTTTAACATACCCATATAATTCGTTACGGAAAATAATCACGTATTTTCCGCAACGAACCTAAAGGTATTTTATCTACTAGTAATAGTTATTTAGTTAAAACTTGATTCCAAATTCCAGTTTTAGCGGTTTCTAGAGCATACTCATTAAATGTTGTTGCTTTTCTACCTAAAACTCGTTCAATGTCATGAACCACTAACTGATTTTGTGGGTTAGTTAAAACATGCTTAAATAAATACTCTATTAACCAAACAACATCATCTGGTACTTCCTGTTGTTTCATACCTTCAACATACTGTTCTAATGTGATGTCGTAAAAATGTAAGCTTCTATCGCTAACCTTTGATATGATGTCAACAACATTCTTAAACGTAATTAATTCAGGCCCTGTTACCTCAATAATTTCACCATTATAAGAATCGTTAAGTAAAACGGTAGCAGCAACCTCAGCAATATCATTAACATCTACAAATGGTATTAAAACATCAGACATTGGTAATGCCACCTCACCAGACAAAATAGGCTCTAAAAAGAAACTTTCACTCCAATTTTGATTAAACCAAGAAGCTCTAACTATGGTATAATCTATACCAGAATTAATTACAATTTTTTCGCAAGCTTCTGCTTCAGTCTCCCCTTTTCCAGAAAGCAACACCATTTTTTTAACTCCTAATTCTTTAGCTAAATAGGTTACACTTTGTATAGCTTCTTTAGCTCCTGGAACAGCTAAATCAGGATAATAACTAACATACATTTTTTCGACACCTGTTAAAGCCGCTACCCAAGTATCTTTATTATCCCAATCAAAACTTGGTGATGCTTTTCTTGCCCCTACTCTAGGTTCTTTTCCTTTGTTTTTTAAATGTTGTACTACACGGCGACCCGTTTTTCCGGTTCCTCCAATAACTAAAATATTTGATTTCATAATGAATTGTTTTAATTTGTTTTGTGAATAATAAATGTTGCTATTAATACTAGGACAAATGAAATCATTCCAGAAATTGTTCTAATGTTATGGTAATGATTCCAAGTACTTTCATAATAGCTTCGAAAGTTTTTTAATTCTAATAGGTTTAATTTGTTAATATTCAATGCCTCTAACTCATTGTTTAAAGGAACATTTCCAAGAGCAGTAACCCCAAATGTACCAATACAATAAATGATTGTTGATGCCAACACCAACCAAAACACTGTTTTAGTATTAAACTGTAAGTAGCTTGTTATAATCAATGCTATTAAGCTTCCAAAAAAAAGTATAAAAAACGCTGGATTTAAGATTTCTCTATTAATATTCTGCATGGTTTCCAAGTAAGTAAAATCTCCTACTTTTTTTGTTCCTAATATTACCGAGACCGACCAAGCAAAGAAAAGACCTGCAGAAAGTGCATTTAATAAAACTGTTATAAAAAGAGTTACGGTTTTCATGCTTTTTCTTGTTTGATTAAATAAGTTCCGAAATACAATACAATGAAGTAAAACTCAACCAAAATGGTAAAAAACATAGGGTCTCCAAAGAACTCTGAGTAACTACCGCCATTGGGAATTACAAATATTGGTACTGTTATTAATGCATCTAATATTGTTGCTACAAACACAAAAGTTAGTGCCAATGTAGATGGTTTCATATTCCCTTTTTTATAGAATAAATAAGTTCCAAAACAAGCACTAGGAATAATGGCCAATACTAATACAATAGTAGCTTGTAATTCAGGATTTTCTAGGATGGGAATATAAAATGAAAGAAGGTAAAAGCTAACGCCAAAAACCCAAACGATACTGGCACATACAATGCTAAGTATTTTATTGCTGCTCATAATTTTTGATATTTAATTATGATGCAAATCTATAGCCATTGCAAAACAGCGACTTATTCAGAAAGAATTATGATTTATTCGAAAAGAATTTTATACTTGACTAGGCCTGTATCCAAACTTTTTTTCAAAAGCATTCGAAAAAGAGCCTAAACTATCATAACCTACTGCCCAAGCAGCTTCTTGAATAGTTTTTTGTTCATTTTTAATTAAGCTGTAAGCTTTCTTTAATCGTTCGTTTTGTAAGTATTTAAAAACCGGAACACCAAACTGCGCTTTGAATTCTATTTTAAGTTTATTAGTATTGGTTCCTATTTTATGTGCTAATTCAGTTAATGATGGTGGATTTTCTAAATCAGACAACAGTATTTCTTGAGCATGGTTTATTTTTTTAAGCAGTGAAGTATTTATTTCAGTAGCCTTTTGAAAAGCCAACTCTCCAAAATAATGAGAAAGTAGAGCGCTCATATGACTTTTATAGAACATCATTTTAAGATTTCCTTCATATTTATTATTAAAGAATTGTTCAACTAACAAAAACATTTCTGGAGTCATATTAAACACGGGGCCTTCAACATAATGATCTTTGGGATGAACAAGCTGGTACAAAAACTGCTCTAAAAACTGTCCTTCTCCATTGGGTAATTTATCTAAATTTTTAATTGTAGTTGTAATGACCAAACATTGCAAAGGTTTTTGAGCAGATACATGATGCTCAAACTCTACTTTTTTATCAGCGTAAAATGACAAAATCATTCCCTTAGTATGATGAAACTCTTTGGTTTTTCCATCGTATTTAACTTTCAGACTAACATCTCCTGCTCCATAAAAAGCAATAGCAATAACTGGTTCGTCAAAGAAACAAGAATCGATCAAACTATTTTTATTAGTAGAAGCTTCTTCTAATAATATTGTACAATCATTTATGTCTATAATTTCACGATTCATTCCTTTATTTACCTTTATTGGATTTTAGTTATTTGCAGTTTTCAATTTTACCATTGTCCTTCATAATAAATAACTCTTTTTCTATCACCAATAACCTTAAAATTCTGACTTTTTGAAAAAGTTCCATCTTTATAATTCATAGTATCAACTTTCATCTCCTTTGGTAAATCATAGCTTAACGAAAATGAATAATCTGGTAAAAAACCATCATAATCATACCTAAAACTTATGTTCTCGGCTTTTATCGGTAACTTGGGAAACCATTTAATTTTTGTTATTTCTAAATATTCTTTTCCTGTCAAATTCTCAGCTTGGGTTCCGTAAGCAAGCTCTATTCCTACATTACTGATTTTTTTTAATGCTCCCTCTCGAAATTCACTGTTTGTTATTTTGTTGCTATATATTCTCATTCCATAATCAATATAAAAATATGAGTTGATTATTAAAATAAAAACTACAACTATTCCTATTCTTGTTTTTAATGATTTAACATTTAATTTTCGGAAAAATATAGTCAAAACTCCTATAAAAACAAGTCCTACTAGTGATATTCCAATTAATTTCAAAAACTCAATTGGACGAACTAACTTATTAAATTCTAACTCAAACTTATCTGTCCAAAACAAAAGTAAGATTGTTAGAAATAGTAAATTTAAAAGGATGATTATTAAATATTTCAATGATTTTTTAATCATTTATTTAGTATTGATTCCATCAAATATAAATATTGCTATAATTTTAACGTAAAAATACTTGAAATTAATTGTTGAAGCTATTTATGATTTTATTGGTTATTCATCCTTTTTTCATAATGAACATTTATATTCTTACATCAGTATAACAATATGTTATATCAAAAATAAGATTACAGACGATCGCAACTAGTTTTAGTTAAAGTTTAATTTTCTTAAATACTCTCTTGTTACTTTCGATACTTCTTTTGAATGTTTTCCAAACCATATCCAATGATCTGCATCTTTAACTGTATAAAACTGGATATCATTACCTAATACACTCATTTGTTTGTAAAAATATTGAGCAGTTTCATAAGGACAGTTTTTATCTTTATCTCCATGAATTAAAAGCATTTTTACTTTGCTCTTTTTTAACAGATGATTTGGTGAAATTTCTTTTACTACATCTTTATTTAATTTCTTTTCAACTATCCATCTATTAGAGTTTGTTGTTAAATCATAAACTCCAGAATTTACAACAATAACGTTTGGCATTGCACTTATTTTAAGGTTATCTGAATTTTCATTCCAATTATTAGCCAATGAAATTGCTAAAGACAAATGACCACCAGCTGAATTACCAGTAGCTATAATTTTATTTACATCAATATTGTATGTATCAGAGTTCTCTCTTATCCAACGTATTGAAGATTTTGCATCTTTAACAGCTTCAAAAGGGTAAGTATTTTGCTTCCCTTTAATTCTATACTCAACTACAGCAACTACCCAACCCTGTTTCGCATACTCCTCTGCTGTACTAAAAAACCAATCTGGTTTACCTTCAGACCAACTACCTCCATGAAATTGAACTATAGTTGGCCGTTTTCCTTTAAATTTTTCTTTATTAGGTAAAAAAAGATGTAGCTCTAATTTAAAGCCATCAACTTCCTTATACGTTTCTATACTATGATTTTCTCTCTCCTTTTTATGAGAGGTATACAGTTTACTTATGTTTTCTTTATATTCTGCTGTTTTACAAGTCATCATAAAGCTTGAATATATCTTATTTATATTTTTTATTCCTAAATTATTAATATGATGCTTTATATACTTATGCTTCCAAAAATCACTAATTTTAGTAGTAGTAAACACCTCATCCATTACCCTTAAATCTGCTTGTAACTGCTGATTGTCTGATTTTCCAAAAACACTATTTTCTAATTTTTTATTTGCTTCAATTCTTATATAAGATGCTACATAATCTTTTAAATCTTTTGTTAAAAAAAACGTTGTATCATTAAATACTTTAATATTCTTATTAAGTTTTGATTGATTATTTTTAGATAGAACTATATTTCTTCCTGTATATCTTTTATGTAGTTCAGGATATTCTAAGATTAATTTATCGAAAGCTAATTTAATTAACACCGCTTCCTCATTAAACGTTTTTTGGTCTAATTTACCTTTATTCTTATTGAGATAGCTTGTAAATATAAGTTGTAATGAATCTATCTTTTGTGTGAAAATATTCTGATTGAGAATATTTAGCTGATACCTATTTTCTTTAATATAATTCCACATAGGAATTGCAAATTCTGATTGTTCTTCTAAATAATATCTCTTGTTTTTTTCAAAATCTACATTCTTACAGCTTTGCAAAAGAATTATAAATAATATAAAGATTAATTTATCTTTCATAAGTTTAATTTTAGTGGCTGGCTAATTACGAAAAACATCATTTATGATTAACCATTTTCCATTTTTAAAATGCCATTCTGTAATCCCAATTTGATTACTAGTTTTTCCTTTATAACTATACGTATTTTTATATTTTTCTACAGCAATCATATTACTTACACTAATAGATAAAGATTTATATTCAATTAATTCATAATCATTTTTTACAATATTATCCATCATTTCACTAATTTGAATCTTTCCACATATTGAGTTTAAAATACATGCATTATCATCGTATAAAGTAAGTACTGAATCAACTTGCTTGTTGTTCATCCATTTTTTTATATTAGATTGATTTTTTTGTATAATTTCAGAAACTTCTTCAGCTGACTGTTTCTTAAAGTTTGAGATAACTTGAAAACCAATAATAGATACAATAGAGGTTGTTAAAATTAAAAGGATAGTTATTATTACATTTTTTTGAGGCTTATTTAAGTTTTCTTTTACCGAAGACTTTTTATTCAACGGAATAAAACCATCAAAATCTAGAATCTTAAATATCATTTTAAGAGTATAGCTTCTAGGCGTGACTTCTGTAGATTCTATTCTTTGAATAGTTCTTAAACTTAAATTACACTTTTCTGCTAGTTCTGTTTGAGTTAAACCTTTTGCTAATCTTAACTCTATTATTTTTTTTCCTAATTGTGGTTGCTCCATTATGTCTAAATTCGATGCAAGATTAAATCAATCTTTAATTCCTATCAAATTTAAGCAATGTATTTAATACGTCATTAATATGACATTTACGTAGTAAGCTCAGATTTTATACGACTTTTATAGCTAGGAACACATTACCTCAATATTTAATAAAACTATGGAAAAAAGACAAATTCTTATTCTGTTTTTTGACTTATAACATTGACTTTTTCAAAGAAAATGTTATAAACTACTTAAGTTTACAAAGTATTACTAAAACTCAACCTTAGTGAAATTGGCTAAATTGCTTATCTAGTAAAACGAAGAAATCTATTTAATCAATAGAGTTTAAGAAATATTGTGTCCAATTCTATTTTGGTGTAAAACTTATCTTTTTACAATACTGAATTAGCTTTTCTCTATAACGCCAAGGTTTTGTTTTTCCTGGTAAACGACTTAACCAATAACTATTTGGACCTTTACTACCTAAACGTTTATTTGCTAGCTCAAAAGAAGTAGGAAGAAGTTTCTTACTCATAACAGTTATAAACTCTTCAAATTGAGCCTCGCTAGTAAACTCAAATATAAAACCATCAAATTCAATAGTCAATTTTCGATAACCTTGAACTCCATCCTTAATTGGTGCAGGAGGATTAAATTCTTCTGATTTAGACCAAGTACTTTTCCCTTCCTCTATATGAACCCAATAAGCCATAAAGCTGCTTTTCCAGTCAGATGTATACCCAAACTCTACTCTTTTCATTTTTAAAATTACTTACAACTCTAATTAAATACATTATAATTTCACAAACTCAACATAAGAATAAGATACTTGACTAGTATCATCACATATTTTTGTAGGGTCGGTACTGTAATAGCCTATTTTTAATATATTATTTTTAAACTCAGTAAATGTAAAATCATCTGCATTTTCAAGAGTTATCACTAATTCATTATTATTTAACTTCCAATTCCCTTTTGTTGACTTTAAAACACAGTCATTATTGTAAAATCTGAAATCATTTAAAATAATATTACCGTTCTCTAAAATAGATATTGTTATTTTTTTCTCACACTGATTTAATCCTAAATCTTGTATTGTCTTAGAAGAACAAGAATATGCCTTTTTTGTGATTTTCCAATCTCCAATAATTGACACTGAACCTGAATTAGAATTATCATCACTTGTACATGATGAGAAAATTATAAAGATGATTAATAGCCTATAAAATAATTTCATTTTTTTTATTCTTAATTGTTATCCTTGTAAATAAAGAGCATTCATTCCTATACCAATATCATAAGTATGAGGCTTCCATTTGGTATTAGATTTTGTGTGAATTTTTTCTGCTGTATTCAAATAACTATATTGATTCTTTGAGTTATTATCAACAGGAACTTCCCAAAGTATTTCTTTAGCTTTCACTACTTTTAAATAGCTACTTGTATAAAATATTATCCTTGGACTTTTAACTTTCAAAATGCATTTATCACTAAAATTAATAGTCAGGATATCATTATCCGAATTAAAATTCAAAGAATCAAATTGATGTCTTGTATCTAACTGCCTACCTTGCCAATCTCCCCAAATTGAAACTGTTACACCTTTATTAAAACTCTGTTTATTTTCAGAAAATAGATTTGTTAATTCTTCAGGAGTTAATTTCAAAGCGTCACTACCTGGTGTAGGTTCTAATTCATCTAAATCATAGGTTGCGTTATCACCAGATAATACAGTAAGAACTCCTCTTTTTCTTATCAAATTAAAAAGTGACCTACTCAAAAAAACACCCACACTAAAAACTACTATTGCAATAATTATATTATAAGGGGTATTCAACTCTGAATATATTACAGTGCTTAAAAAAATAAATCCAAGAAAAAGAAGTAATGCTTGTAAAAATGCTACTATAGTTCTAAATATCTTCATTCTATTACTATTAAAAATTTAATAAAGTTTAAAAGTGATCGCTTTATGTTTTTTAAAAACACAATTCTATTTCTTTTTAATTAAAAAAATGCTTCTTACAACTTAAGTTTATTTAAAAGTAACTTCATAAGTTCGAACAATACTTATTGTTTTCTTAATTTTTCATTAAAAGACTTATTTTCTTTTAAAATTTTATTTTGCGAATATCCTCTAATTAAAAATGAAATTCCAGTAGTTAATATAATTCCACCAAATAAAATAGACAATAAGAATAATACTAAAACTCCAGATACTACTAAAAAAGCTCCATAATTAATATTCTTTTGAGGGTTTAAGGAACCATATTGGCTTTTAGCAGTTCCTGCAGCGTCAAGTTTCATTTTCAACTTTCTTTCAGCTTCTTTTTTATCTTTAGAAAAAAAATTACATTTATTTTCAAATTTAGGTTTTTGACTAGTTAAACCACATACAAGCCCAGTGTTAAAATCAACTTTTCTATTTGTACATATCCCACAAAAAGCCATTCTTTCTTCTAATTTCATTTTCAAATTTTATTTTAGTAAACATTCGCAATTTTATTTTGCCCAATTACTTTATTAAGTCTTTTTAATTTAATCTATTCCAGCTCGATGCAAACACCACCAACCGAACTCATTTTCAATACACAACTAAAAAGCTCCTACTTCATCCATTTGGCAAACACTTTCTTTAATTTTTCTTCTTTTAAACCACATTGTTTTGAAATATATGGTATCAAGTCCACCACATAAGTTTTAAGGCTGATTTGTTTAAAGCTAGCTATTTTATAATGCTTAAGAAGTAAACTCATATGCTCTTCTGTAGCATTTTCAAGACATTCTTTAATAAACGTATTTTGATTTTCTTCGTTTATCGTATCTTGATATTTCAATAAGCATTTTTTGACAGAGATAGCAACATTATCTAAAACAACTACTTCTTGAGAGTATGAGAATTGAATAATTGAAATAAACAGAAAAGTAAATATAACTTTTTTCATAATAGCTTTTTTGCCCAAATTTAAAGAATAATTTGAATAAAAAAAGTGTATCTCTTATTTTTTACATCCCATTTTACTACACTCTTCATTATTCAATTTTAAAAGGTAATTTTCAAGAAACTCAAGTTTTTTTAAAATATTTTTATGAGTCTTTTGAAAAACTATTTTTGAAATTATGTTATACGGAAATCTTAAATTGAACTTATAAGTAATTTTTAAGATGGTTTTATCATTTTCAATTGAAATATAATTCCAAACACCAATGAAGTCCTTGAAAACGGGTGATTTATTTAGCATCTGAATTGATATTTCATTTGGAGTATCAAACGTTAAATATTCAGTATCCATTCTTATTCCTTCTATTGATTTGGTATAAACTTTTGCTCCTTTTTTAAGCTCAATATGGTCATCAAGAAAACCTATTTCAAGAGTTTGTTTATCCCATTTTTTTCGTTTGGTAAAATCTTGGGTAAATTCAAACAACCAATCAATATTTCTATCTAGAGTAATTTTTTCTGATATGGTATTTTTTAACTTCAATTTTTATCGTTCAATGTAATATAATTGTATTAATGTATACTTCTATTTTTTATATAATTCTTCTATTAATAAATCATCTCCCTTAATAAAGTGTTCCAAATACTTCAATGAATTATTAAAACTAATCGACCAAATATCATCAACAACCATTTTTTCTTTGTCTCCTAATAATCCGAATAAAACCTTAACTTTTTTTGGCCTAGTATACCATAAAGAGAATTCTAGTACTTGATTTTTGTCAAAATTAGCAGTCATACAAAAGCTAGTTCCTTTTTCAATACAAGTAAAATCAAGAGCAGGATTGAAATAAACATCTTTTTCTTTTAAAGACCTTAAAAGATTTAGTTTATCAATCCATGGATAGTTCTCAGCTATTTGAATAACTTCACTTCCAGATAAAGGAGTATTTCTGTATTCAATATTTTCTTTTTCTGGATAGCAAATAGAATATTTATAAGTCATACACTTCTAAACTTTTTAAATAATACTTAATTCTTTTTCTTAGTTAAAACCCTGTAACAAACAACCTTCTAGCACCTCTTAATCCGCATTTTTGATATTTATTATAGGCTTTAGAAGCAGCTTCTTTAATTTGAATACCTTTCTGTTTTTTTACCCAAGAGTTTAGAGCTGCCTCAAGCGTGTATGCTTCAGGTGCCATTAAATTTGTAGTCCATAAAATAGGGTTGGCTTTTGATTTAATTATTTCATTTTGAAAATAATTTTTACTAGCACAAGCTAAAATTATAGCATCTATTTTTTTTGATGGAGTCTGCTTATATTTTAAGTTGACTTTAAACTCCATTAATCCATCATGACCTATATAAGCGACTAATTCTGAGTTCCCACCAAACTCTAAATTTATCTCATTATAATTGATTCTTTTTTTTAAATTATTATTAGACGCTAATAAAAAATCTTCAGTACAAACTTTAATTTTTTCTCCATCATAAGCTTCGGCTAATAAGTAAATGTTTTTAGTTTTATGTTTAAACAATATGCTTTCAAGTATGTTTGTATTTTTCGATGTAATCATTTTTTTATACACCCAATCATTTGATTTATTTTTCAAGAAGTTTTTAACTCCGTACAAGGCTCCCCAATAAAGATTATTTCTAGGATCTTGTCCGTTACCTATTAATTTTGGAACTGGAACTATTCCTTGATTTATATTGTCGCATAAAGCAACAAAAACATGAATTGTTTTAGTTTTTTTGGGGCTTTTATTTTGTCCAAAACTTAATGTACACGATATAAGCGCTATGAGTAATCCTATTTTTTTCATATTAATTATTTATTTTTAATTTTTGCTTCAAACATATTGACGCTTCATACAATTGGATAAAATATTTATCATATAAAACTGCATTAGATAATAAACCAAACTCTTTAGCTTTATCACTTTTATAATAATCTCTTACCTCATTCATTCTGTACTCAATAAATTTCACTAAACACATTAATTGTTTATGATTGAATAGCGAAAAATACTCCTCATAAAACTTTTTATTTTGATTATCATTTTCATCAGATAAATGCTTTGTTATAGCTATTAAATGATCTGTTATATCAGGTTTATAAAACTCTTCTATCATTCCCTCTTCGATCAACTTTTTTTCTTCCTCTTTATATACATCTAATGATACAAGTAAATATTTAGGCATATGAAATAGCATTCCTTTAGCATCAAAAAAAGTAATGGAACTATTACAAGCATATAAATCTATCAAAGATATTTTTGTCCAATCATTTCTTTCATCTTTAGCTCTTAGTTTTTTACATTCTTTAGCAGTCAATCTATCATCGTGCCCTTGCGCTTCCCATAGACCTATACCTTCTTCAAGTTTTATATTTTTAAAAGCCTCGTTGATATTTCTAATTAATTCTTCTTTTTTAATCATTTAAACAAGTTAGCCAAAGTAAAAAGCTATTTAAAACCATTAATTGTTAGAAATCTCTTTTATTTTTCCTTCATAATATTCTTCAACTCCATTAACAGTCTCCTTACTGTAATTAATTATTTTATAAATAAATTCAGTTTCAGTAACCCAATAAAACTCCTTAAATGTACAAGGGTCATTATCCCAGTTAAATTCAGTAAGGTAAATAAATACTCCATTTACTTTTTTTTGGATAAAGTAAGATATACATTCTTGTCCTCCAAAATAACCATTTAGACGATACGTATTTCTGGGTGAAGGAATTATATATTTAGGGTTCCCAATCGTTAATTCTGTTTCTCCTGTTTTAATTGAAATACATACATCACTTGAATGCCCACCTTCTAAAACTAAAATATCATATGCTGGATAATATCCAGACCATCCTTCTGAAAAACCATAATCATTGCTATGCTGATTTAGTATTAATTTTTGCCCATTTTCAGTTTTAATACTTTTTATAGCATCTTCTCTTTTATAATTTTCATTTTCAAATTTAGTTACCCATGTTACACGGTTTTTCAACATCTTTTTAATTGAATCTAAATTTCCGTTTTTTTGGGGCCTATGTATTGTTTTTTCTGTTCTTTGTTTTAATGTACTAAATTTTGTTAGACTAATCTTTGACGTATTGATTACGTTTTTATTTTTTACCTTTTTCAAATAACCATCAAATACATATCCTTCTTTTTCAAATGGTTTTCCCTCTTTTGAAACTAAATACATATAATTGTTATACTTTATTTTAACCCAACTTCCTTCAATTGGTTTACCATTATCATTAATAGTTATTTTTTTATTGGTATCAAGTAGCTTTTCTACCACAATACCAAATGGAATTTTAGCAACTTTTAATGATGACGAATTACTTTTAGAACGAACATTTAAACCATTCTCAGCATTTATAAAATAATACTCTTGTGCTAATACGTTACTAAACATAAACAGCATGTATATTTTAACCAATATTTTCATGTATACAGTTTTAATGTTCTTAAATATAATTCTTCCAACGATACGGATTTTCAGCTACCAATGCAAAAGATGTTAAATGATACTCATTAGTATTTAATACTTCAACATCATTTATGCTTCCAAAAGTCAATTCCACACCGCTTTTTAAGCGTAACAATACACCGAGGTTATCTGTTTTCTTTTTATAATCTATGTTTTCCTCATTTAGTTTTGTTAGCACATATAAAAGGTTGAGTTTATCTGTATCTTCAAAAATCCATTTATTAAGTGTTATCTCTTTTGTATCTGACAGTTTCCCTTCATACCAATAATCAGAATATATTAAAAACAACACTCCTTCCTCAAAATGCAATTCAATACCTCCATACGTCCAAATATTAAAACTTTCATTTGTATCAGGGGCATATCCACTATCAGGATCAGGAAAATTATTTAAAATCCATTCTTGAGTTTGACCAAGCTTTAAATAATCAAACTTTCCGGTTTTAAAGAACTCTAATAAATCTATTTCTAAAGGGTTATTTAATTTCATTTTATTTCAACTTTTTTCCCTAAAAACTTAGGTTCTACTCCAAACATGATGTCTAAAAAAGCTTTTGTTCTTGCAAAGTATTCTCTAATTCTAACTTTTAACCCATATTTTCCAGT
Source organism: Tenacibaculum sp. (assembly GCA_042093175.1). Classification (GTDB taxonomy): domain Bacteria; phylum Bacteroidota; class Bacteroidia; order Flavobacteriales; family Flavobacteriaceae; genus Polaribacter. The sequence goes on from JBELFC010000063.1 coordinate 13,344, forward strand.
TAGATCCCTTGCATTAAATCCTATAGCATTAATTCCATTTTTTTCTGCTAGAAAAATTGCGCGTTCATTATGAAACTTCTGCGAAATAATAGTAACACTTGTTTGCCCAAAAATTTCTTTTGCTCTTACCACAGAATCTAATGTTCGAAATCCAGCATAATCAAGAAATATTCTATTTGCTGGAATTCCTTTTTTTATAAGCTCATTTTTAAAATCGGTTGGTTCATCATAATTTTTATTTCCATTATCACCACTAACCAAGACAAAATCTATTTTACCTTTTTTATAAAGCGCTACCGTTGCTTGTATTCGATATTTAAAATATAGGTTAATCCTACCATTATTTAGAATTTTTGCAGTTCCCAATACAAGCCCTACTTTATTCTTTTTTATTTCAGTAGAATTAGTAAAAGTTTTGTTTACCGCATTTTTTTCTATAGAATAATTTGCTACAAACACTAACATAAACGGAATTATAAAAACCAGTAGTACTACTATTATTTTTTTCTTTTTCATTCAATCTTATTTTTATTAGTTAAACATAATACTTTATCTTAAAAACAAAACATTTCTTGTAGAGTTTGGTTTTCAAGAAAAAGTTTATCCAATATCTCTTTAAAATTCAGTTCCTTTTTCCCATACATATACTGCTTTGGGGATTGACTTGCTCTCTTGAACCTCATACCAAACTGTAACCCATGTTTCTTTATCTTTTTCCCAAGTAACCTCATCTATTATAATAGTTTTACTTCCCCTTTCTTCCTGAAGATATTGGTTAGTTATATTATTTCTAAATTCCCCATAAGCATCGTCTAAAGTAAATCGTTCTATAAAAGAAGCTTTTTCATATTTAGCAACAGCTTCTTCTTTTGTTAACAACATCAGTTTTTGAATAGACGCCTCCTCTTTTAAGCTTACTGCTTTTTCTATTACATGAGTGCTCTTTTGTATGGAAGCCTCTTTCTTTTTTACTGAACAAGAACTAATTATGAGTATTAGTATACAATAAAAGTATTTCATCTTTTTATTTCGTAATAGATATACAATTCTTTTAACTTGTACTTTAGTTTAATTGCTTTTTCCCAAGCTAGATATTCTTTTTTAAAATTATTATAATCACTAGGAATTCCTTTTATCCAGTACATATCACCATGAAGTGCTAGCATTGCCCAATGAAATTCTAATTCATGACCTAAAAACTCTACATCATCTTTAGATTCTGGTTCTTCTATTAAAAAACTGTTTTTTAATTTTTCGTTAGCCTTTTCATATGTTATTTCCCCATATTTTACCATGATATGTTTAATCATTTCACAGAAAGAATTATGATTAAAAATAACACCTTCTGTTTCTCCTACAAAATGTAAATTATTTTTTAACTCGTTATTTTTCAAATCTAATTTTTCTCTTTAAATACATACTTAATTACTCGTCCATTTAAATGAGTAACACTTCCTATAAGTTGTTGTTGCTTTAATTCTAAAAACAATTTCTCTGCATAAGTACCTTTTGTTTTTTCTGTAGCAAAATCTATTATAATTTTCTGGTTTTTTACTAATTTCCAATTAAAGGTTCCTATTAATGATATAGACTCTTTACCACAAGTTGAAATTTCTTTTTCAGTTATTTCTACTTTTTTCTTATCAAATAGAAGGCTTAAATATATTTCACTACCTGCACAAGGATTATCATCTGGTGTTTCTTCACAAACTGAGCCTACATTTGCAATCAATTCTTTATGTAAATAAGTATTCATTTTTTGAGCATAAGACGAAAAATAACATGTAAAAATCAACAAAATCATTATAAAAACCCGTTTATTATCAGTACAAGTAAAGTTATCCAATTTCATTCTATTTATAATTTAAAAAATTATTAAAACTAACTATCAACAACCTTTTTAAAGCACTATTTAAAATCAGCATTCTAGGATCTTATTTACCTAAAGTTCTTGTCTTTTTTCAGTTAGTTCTCTTATATCAATCCTTTTACAATTACACTTTAAAACTGCATATTTATACGAATTAGATTTTCACCCAACCTACCATACTTCTATCTACTTCTTTAAAAACTACTAGCAACCATTCATCTTGATTTTTAATAACTGTAACCTCTTTATCTTCTATAGTTTTAAGTTGGTTTCCAATTTTCACATCTCCTGTACAAGGGTCCTTTTTCTTTGTATCATCTACAACAGCTTGTGTTCTTAAAACTCCTGAAACTCGTTGTCTTTTTATTCTTTTATTTATCTTATTAAGTTTCGTATCTACATGAAGAGTTAATATGTTTTCTACAATAACAGTATCATTCTTAACAAGCAGCTCTGATAGCATTGATTCATTAAGACAACCTATAGCCTTATTTAAAACAAAAATGGTAGTTTTTTTTCCTTGTTTTACATTTACCAATGCTCCTGACCCACTCCAAATTTCATTAAAGTTACTACCTCTTTTCTCGAACAATACCGTTCTTTGATAATGTCGTTTATCTAGGTAGATCACATCTTTTTCTCCATCATTATTAAAATCTACTAAATGTAGATTATCACTATTTATCATAAACACTTCAGCATTGCCTTTTTTAGTAAGAAATATTGAACTTTTTATTTTTGAATAACCTGTACTATCTAAAGGGTATTGATATCCTGGTGGGGCTTGAAATAACTGAAGTTTCTTTTCTAAATAATTATCTGAAGCACATGCTATTAGTATTAAAATCATACACCACATAGCTATAGAAAAAGCTTTAATTTTCATCTTTACATTTTTTAGTTATAAGATAGATGTATAGTAATTACACTAGTTCTTTATATATTTTTCTCCATCGAATTTTAATGCTGTTGATTTTGTAGTTATTTTTTCTTTAGAATCGCATTCTCCATTTTCATTTACACTATTTTTAGTCTCAGTAACTTTACTTTTTATCATGATATCAAAATATTCATTCGTCTTATCTTTTAACATAATGAGTGTATTCTTAACATCTGTAAATTCTCCAACACATTCGGTGTTCCATTCTCCACCATAGTTCATTACATCATAATTATGCAGTAGTTTTTTTAACTTGTTTTTTGACTTTATAAATAGTGAAATAGTTTTATTACTATATGGATTGGCTTTAGAACTTCCATAATGATATACCTTGATACCAAATGCTCTATTGTTTTTCGAAACTAGATAAGGAGCAGTATCAATCGTTATTTCTCTTAGTTGTATAGCATCTGAAACCCAACCATTAGTTTGAGAACTTTCAAAATACTTATGAGTTATTTTTCCAGTATTACTATTTACAACAACAATATGACTATTTAATTCAAAATGATGCTCGTCATTATTAGTATCTGCATATGCTGGAATAACCATAATAATTTCTTCTGAATTGTTAGGCATAGTCTTAGTTACCAACAAATCAGTATTAACCTTTGAAAGATCTAAATTTAGTTGTTCAATTACACTATCAATTAACTCTTCTTCTTTAGAAATAGGAATTATTTTTCCATTTGATTTTATTTCAAAAAATGTAGTTTCAATTTTCTTTTCATCTATCCATAAAATATTATGAATAGTTAGTTTATTTTTTTCAATTTTGGATTCAATTTTTGATTGTCCTTCTGCAATTTCATCATACGAAATTACTTTAGAATCAAGAATATTTCCTTTAAGATTGTAATTAATTAATCGAGATTCCATTTCATTGTCTCCCTTTTTTATAGTTACTACAACTGAATAAAATGCTTCAGAAATCTTCACTTTATAAGAAGCTATAGCTCTGTAATTAAAACCTTCTTTATTTAACTTTGGGTAAACTTCCTCTAATTTTAACACTTTTATATTTACCTCATTATAATCACCCTCTTCAATAAAACTATCAAAATTTGTGTTATCAACTAAAGGCAATGATCTAACTCTAATCTCATTAATAACCTTGTTAAAATTTGAATTTTCAAATTGACTTATAAAAGTAGCATCTTCTTTTATAAACTGACCTTCTTGATATGGATTTTGATACGAATGTGTATTTTTAAAACTTTTATAATTTTCTTTATGAAAGTGTTTTGTTAACCAAATATCACCATTAAATTGGTGTTCTATTTTCAGTTTAGCAGCATCGAAGTTTTTTGCTTTTTTATAATTTTCGAGGTATTTATAATATTCTAGTTTCGTATTTTTAATTGTTTTAACTAGTGATACATAAAAATTAGATGCATCTTTCTTTTTCTTATAAAGCATGTAATTTCTAAAATTCCCTCCATATTTAATTACTCCTAATAAATCTCCTTTTTTATGGATGAAAACTTTATTATGTAAATAAAGTCCATTAGTAAAATTATTTTTATCATAGCCTTCAACACCTTCCTCATTACATATTGCTAATTTATAAAAGTCGTTTTTAAAACTTCTTAAAACTCCAAAATCACCTATTGGTGAAATTCCTTTTGTTTTACTAGCAGAATAAAAACCAAAATCAGTTTCAGACAATCTATTAATTACAATAGCTGCTTTGTATATTTCGAAATTATCGCCACCAATAATATGAGTCTTACCATGTACCAATTCATATACTCCTGAAATATCTTCTACAGTATATTCAACACTACTTTCCTTTGCATCTTCTACTTTATCCTTAGATGCTCCTACTATTTGTTCACTAACATCTTGTACCTTAAGAACTCCTTCTTTCTTTTCTTTTGTGTTTTGAGCACATGAAAAAAATACTAGTATAATTAATATATATATGTTTTTCATTTGTATGTCTTTCTATTTTCTAATTTATTAACATAATACTTTGCCTGTTTTAAGGTT
>JBELFC010000064.1:0-18039 GCA_042093175.1 Tenacibaculum sp.
CAAGGGCCCTCTGATTAACAGTCAGATGCTCTAACCAACTGAGCTAAGGAGGAATGTTCATATAGAACAATCTATTTAAAATTTGGAAATTATCGGCTTCCAAGTTGCCTTCTGCTCCTCCTCTTGGACTCGAACCAAGGGCCCTCTGATTAACAGTCAGATGCTCTAACCAACTGAGCTAAGGAGGAATTTAAGATGATATAAATCTTAAAATGCGAGTGCAAATTTAAGCGTTTTTTTAATATCTGCAAATAAAAAGTGATAAAAAAATAAATAAGAATGAATACTATTTGAAAATCAAATCGTTATTAAACGTTTTTTTGAATAAAATTCTTTTAAAACATATCTGCTTATCTAAAAAAGTATCAGAAATTAAGAATAAAAAAAAACCTTGTTTTTCTTAAAAGTTGTATTTTTGTGGTCATTATTCTTATATAAAGAAAAGTATAACAAAAAATATGGACAAGTTTTCGTTCTTAAACGCAGTACATACAGGTTTTATAGGTGATTTGTACGAACAGTATCAAAAAAACCCTGATGCGGTAGAACCAAGTTGGAGAAGTTTTTTTCAAGGATATGATTTGGCAAATGAAGATTATTCGTTAACAGACGAAGAAGATTCAATTGAAATTCCTGAAGAAGTACGTAAAGAATTTTTGGTAATTGATTTAATAAATGGATACCGTACTCGCGGGCATTTGTTTACTAAAACAAATCCAGTTAGAGAAAGAAGAAAGTATGAACCTAGCCTAGACTTAGAAAATTTTGGTTTAAATAAATCAGATTTAGCAACAGTTTTTAATGCTGGAGAGATATTAGGTATGGGACCAAGTCCTTTATCGCAAATAATCTCTCACCTTAAAGCTATTTATTGTGATAGTATTGGGGTGGAGTATATGTATTTAAGAAATCCTGAAGAATTAAAATGGTGGCAAAGTCGTTTAAATAAAAATGATAATCACCCTACATATGATTCAGAAGGAAAAAAATATATTCTTACAAAGTTAAATCAAGCTTCTACTTTTGAAAGTTTTTTACAAACAAAGTATGTAGGGCAAAAGCGTTTTTCTGTTGAAGGAGGTGAAACATTAATTCCTGGTATAAGTGTAGCTCTTCGTGATGCTGCTGAAAAATATGGAGTAGAAGAGTGTGTTTTAGGTATGGCACACCGTGGTCGTTTAAATACACTTGTAAATATATTTAAAAAGCCTGTTCGCGATTTGTTTAGCGAATTTGAAGGTAAAGATTTTGAAGATCAAGATATTGATGGAGATGTTAAGTATCACTTAGGATTAACATTAAGTAAAGAATATAAAGGCGGACAAAAAATGAAGATGAATTTGGTTCCAAATCCATCACATTTGGAAACTGTAGATGCAGTTGCTGAAGGAATTGTTCGTGCAAAAGTTGATTTAGACTATAAAGGAGATAATGGTAAAATTTTACCAATATTAGTTCATGGTGATGCCGCAATTGCAGGTCAAGGTATAGTGTATGAAGTTGGTCAAATGATGAATTTAAACGGTTATAAAACAGGAGGAACAATTCATGTTGTAGTAAATAACCAGGTTGGGTTTACAACCAATTACCTAGATGCTCGTTCAAGTACTTATTGTACAGATGTTGCTAAAGTAACCTTGTCTCCAGTATTACATGTAAACGCTGATGATGCAGAAGCTGTTTGTCATGCAATGGAGATGGCTGTTGAGTACAGAACTAAATTTAAGAAAGATATTTATATTGATTTATTAGGATATCGTAAATATGGTCATAACGAAGGAGATGAGCCACGTTTTACTCAGCCTAAATTATATAAAGCAATTTCAAAGCATAAAAATGCAAAAGAAATTTATGCTGCAAAATTAATTGAAGAAGGTAGTATTTCTTCTGACTACGTACAACAGATAACAGATGAATTTAAATCTCATTTAGAAGCTGAATTTACTGAGTCTAAAAAGAAAACTACTTCTAAGATTCAAGAATTCATGCCTGAAGTATGGGATGGTTTTGTTCGTAAGCAATTACAAGATATGCTTCAGCCTGTAGATACTTCGTATTCTGTTGAAGCTTTAAAAGGAATTGCAAAAGTAATTTCGACTACGCCAACTGGGTATAAGTTTGTACGTAAAGCTGAGCGTATTTTAAAAGGACGTGAAAAAATGGTCTTTGAAGATAATTCATTAGACTGGGGAACTGCAGAAAATCTAGCTTATGGAACTTTATTAGAAGAAGGGTATAATATTAGAATTTCAGGAGAAGATGTAGAAAGAGGAACATTCTCTCACCGTCACGCTATTATGCGAGATGAAGAAACTTTAGAACGTGTTAATTTATTAAATACAAACCCTAATAATAAAGGTGAGATGACTATTTTCAACTCTCACTTATCTGAATATGGAGTTTTAGGTTTTGACTATGGATATGCAATGGCAGCTCCAAATACGTTAACTATCTGGGAAGCTCAATTTGGTGATTTTGCCAACGGTGCACAAATAGTGTTTGATCAATATATATCTTCTGCAGAAGATAAATGGAAGTTGCAAAACGGATTGGTAATGTTATTACCTCATGGTTATGAAGGTCAAGGACCTGAGCATTCTTCTGCAAGAATTGAACGTTTCTTACAGTCGTCAGCAATAGATAACTGGACTGTAGCAAATTGTTCTACACCTGCTAATATTTATCATATTTTACGTCGTCAGATGAAACGTGATTTTAGAAAACCTTTGGTTGTTTTTACACCAAAAAGTTTATTGCGTTTACCTAAAGCTGTAAATACAATTGAAGAATTAGCAAATGGAACTTTTCAAGAAGTAATAGATGATACTGTTGATACTTCTAAAGTGAAAAAAATGGTGTTTTGTTCAGGGAAATTCTACTATGATTTATTAGCTGAACGTGAAGAACTAAATAGAGAAGATGTTGCTTTAGTTAGAATAGAGCAACTATTCCCATTACATAATGATCAGATTAAAAAAGTAATGGATAGGTATCCAAATGTGGAACGTTATGTTTGGGCACAAGAAGAACCGAAAAACATGGGTTCTTGGGGATATATGTTAGAGCGTTTTGAATTAGCAAAATTAGAGTGTGCGTCTAGAGACTATCATTCTGCACCTGCTGCAGGTTCAAGTGCACGTTACAAACGTCGTCACCAAAGAGTTTTAGATAAGGTTTTCGATTAAATTAAGAAAGAAAGTATTTCAGAATAAAAATAAAAAACATGAGTGTTTTAGAAATGAAAGTTCCTTCTCCGGGGGAATCAATTACAGAAGTAGAAATAGCAACTTGGTTAGTTGAAGATGGTGATTATGTTGAAAAAGATCAACCAATTGCCGAAGTTGATTCTGATAAAGCAACATTAGAGTTACCTGCGGAAGAAAGTGGAATTATTACTTTAAAAGCTGAAGAAGGTGACGCTGTTGAGGTTGGGGCTGTAGTATGTCTTATTGATATGAGCGCAGCTAAACCAGAAGGAGGGTCTTCTACTGAAGTAAAAAAGGAGGAGGCACCAAAAGCTGAAGCTCCTAAAGTTGAAGCTAAAAAAGATACCTATGCAACAGGTACTGCTTCTCCAGCTGCTAAAAAAGTATTAGCAGAAAAAGGAATTAGCGCTTCTAGTGTGAAAGGAACAGGAAAAGATGGGCGTGTAACTAAAGAGGATGCTGTAAAGGCTGTGCCTTCTATGGGAACTCAACCAGCAAACGGTTCAAGAGGTACTGAACGTAAAAAAATGTCTATGTTACGTAGAAAAGTTGCACAACGTTTAGTAGCTGTAAAAAGTGAAACAGCGATGTTAACTACGTTCAACGAAATTAACATGCAACCAATTTTTGATTTACGTAAGCAGTATAAAGAAGATTTTAAAGCAAAGCATGGAGTTGGGTTAGGGTTTATGTCTTTCTTTACTTTAGCAGTTGTTAGAGCTTTAGAATTATATCCAGATGTAAATTCAATGATAGATGGTGATTTCCAAATTAAACACGATTTTCAAGATATATCTATTGCAGTTTCTGGTCCTAAAGGATTAATGGTTCCTGTAATAAGAAATGCAGAAAATTTATCTTTTAGAGGTGTTGAAAGTGAAGTAAAACGTTTAGCATTACGTGCTCGTGACGGTCAAATTACGGTTGATGAGATGACTGGTGGAACATTTACTATTACTAATGGAGGTGTTTTCGGATCTATGTTATCTACACCAATTATTAATCCTCCTCAAAGTGGGATTTTAGGAATGCATAATATTGTAAACCGCCCAATGGCTGTTAATGGTGAAGTTGTAATTCAACCAATTATGTATGTAGCATTATCTTATGACCATAGAATTATTGATGGACGTGAGTCTGTTGGTTTCTTAGTAGCTGTTAAAGAAGCTTTAGAAAATCCAGTAGAATTACTAATGGATAATAATCCTACAAAAGCATTAGAAATGTAAGCCAATTTTAGGTTTTATAAATATAAAAAATCCTACACAGTTTGTGTAGGATTTTTTATTTCATGAAATTTTGGTACATTGGATATTATTACCATTATCCTGTGGTTTTAAAGAAACTAGTTTAAGTATAAGAATGATTATAATTTAACACTAGTTGTTTTAGAACACTATGAAATGAAGTCATTTAGAATACAAAAGCAGATTAAATTAATAGAATGATTGAAAATAAAGAGTTAGAGCTAGCTTTACAGTTTATTGAAAAAACAGATAGAAATCTTTTTATTACAGGAAAAGCTGGTACAGGAAAAACTACTTTTTTGCATAAAATTAAAAGTGAATCCTTAAAAAGAATGGTTATTGTTGCGCCTACTGGAGTTGCAGCAATCAATGCAAAAGGAGTTACTATTCATTCTTTTTTTCAAATGCCTTTTGGACCTATTTTACCAAATCAAATTACAAATACTTCCAATCAACAACGGAAATTTTCTAAAACTAAAATTGATATTATAAAATCGTTAGATTTAGTTATTATTGATGAAATTAGTATGGTTAGAGCTGATTTATTAGATGGAATAGACCAAGTAATGCGTCGATATAAGAATAGAAATAAAGTATTTGGAGGAGCTCAGGTTTTAATGATTGGAGATTTACAACAGCTGGCCCCAGTAGTAAAACCCAATGAATGGAGTTTGCTTCAGCAGTATTATAAAACTGTTTATTTTTTTAGTAGTAAAGCATATCAAGAAGCAAATGTAGTTTCTATTGAGTTAAAATATATTTACCGTCAAAAAAATGAAAAATTCATTAAAATTTTAAATGAGATTAGAAATGATTCTTTGTCAAAAGAATCTGCTAGTATTTTAAATGAACATTATAACCCTACCTTTTCTCCAAGTAAAGAAGATGGATATATAACCTTAACAACACATAATAAAAGAGCGAACTCAATTAATGATTCAGAATTAAAGGAGTTAAAAACAAGAAGTAGTTATTTTGAAGCTGAAGTGTCCGGGAAGTTTAATGAGAACTCGTATCCTAATAGTGAAAAGTTAGAATTAAAAGTTGGGGCTCAAGTAATGTTTATAAAAAATGACTCTTCACCTGAAAAAAGATATTTTAATGGGAAAATAGGAATTGTTACTGATATTTCTAGTGAATCAGTTACAGTACAGTGTAGGAATGAGATAGATGAAATTATTACAGAAAAAGAAACTTGGGAAAATATTAATTATTCTATTAATGAAGATACCAAAGAAATTAAAGAAGACATAGCGGGTTCTTTTTCTCAAATTCCACTTCGACTAGCTTGGGCAATAACTATTCATAAAAGTCAAGGTTTAACGTTTGAAAAAGCTGTTATAGACGCAGAAGCTTCTTTTGCTCATGGACAAACTTATGTGGCTTTGAGTAGATGTACTTCTTTAGAAGGATTGGTGTTAAAAACACAAATTTCTAGTAATGCAATAATTAATGATAAAACGGTAAGTTCATTCAATGAAAGTGTTGAAGAGAATCATCCTAATGAACAAGTATTAAATGAATCTGAAAAGCAGTTTCAATTAAACCTAATTTCTGAATTGTTCGATTATCAGTATTTGCTCTATCCAGTTACTCGTTTAATTGATATTTTTTATAAGAATAAAACAAGTATAAAAGGTGAGGTGATTGATTATTTGCAAGTTATAAAAGATGAAGGAGTAGTTACTTTAATGAAGGTTTCCAATGGGTTTAAAAATCAATTAAGCCAAATGTCTAATGATGAGGTTTTACCAGAACATAGCACAGTTATTCAGGAACGATTTATAAAAGCTGTAGATTATTTTTTAACGCAAACAAATAATAAAATACAAATACCATTAGATGCTATTTCTTTTTCATCTGATAATAAAGCAGTAAAAAAAGATTTTTCTAAACAGTTTGATGCCTTACAGGAAAAACTTGAAGAGAAGTTATTTGCGTTAAAAAAAATGACAAAGGGCTTTAAAGTACAAGAGTATTTACAAGTAAGGGCGAATGCTGTATTGCAAAAAATAGCACCTACTAAAAAGAAAAAACTTTCTTCAAAAAGAGACCCGATTTTGGCTTTAAAATTACGTGAATTAAGAGATGATATTTCTAAATCTTTAAGTATTCCACATTTTCAAGTGTTTACTCAAGAAACATTATATGCAATTTGCGATGCATTACCAAGAACTAAAAAAGAATTGTTAAAGGTAAATGGAATGGGGAAAATTCGTGTTAATAAACATGGGGAAGAAATTTTAGAGGTTGTAGAAGAATACTGTAAAGAGAATGGTATAAATAAGTTAAATGAACAAAAAAAGGAAGATAAAAAGTCAACTAAACAAATTAGTTTCGAGTTGTTTAAGTCTGGAATGTCTTTAAAAGAGATAGCAAGTGAAAGATCTTTAACAGTGGGTACCATAGAAAGTCATTTGGTTAGTTTTATACCTTCTGGAGAGGTTGATGTTTTAGAGTTAATTTCCTTAGAAAAGTATAAAAAAATAATTAAAGATATTGAAAATACTGAATTTGAAAGCTTGTCTGATCTTAAAGATAAACTAGATAAAAGTTATTCTTATATGGAACTTCGTATGATTTTACTGTCTATGGAAAAATAAATAACTTTATTGAAGTTGTTAGTTATTTATAGAGGGAAGTATTGAATTTAATTCAAGTATTTAAAATATAAACGAAGCATAAAATGATATTTTATGCTTCGCTTTTTTTAAGGGGAAAAATTAAAAAGGGGAGTTGTCTATTGTTTCATTATTTTTCGTTTAAATCCCAGTTATAATTTAAATAAACAACTTCAGCATTGTCATTAGCTTTTATTTTAGAGTATTTATTGATATAATCTACTAAGCTGTTTTTTGAAGTAAAATCTTCTTGATACCATTCAAAAACTTTGGAAACTTCTACTTTATTTAATGAGATTTTATTTTTGGTCGAATCATTAATGAATTTCTTCATCAATGCTTCTAATTTAGTATTAATATTTTTTTCAGTAAAAGCATAAGGAGGGAAACATGGTCCAGATTTAGATGCTGCATTTAATCCAACGTGTACTCTTGCATCATCATGCCATCTGCGCAAAATCTTATGTTCAATATAATCTAAAGTGTATTCTTTTTTACCAACTTTAGCAATAGGAAGCTTCCATGCATTCTTACCTTGTCTTTTAATTGCTGTTATTTTTTTAAGAGGGTAACTATCTAAAACTAATTTAATAGTGTACGCATTGTAAGCATTCATCCAAAAAGCTTTAGCTTTATTTGAAGACCATCTCTTACCTGGTATTGTGTTATCTAAGTGTTTAAGATATATATCTAAAAGAGCACGATTTTTACGTAGTCCTTTGTAATCAACATTACCCTTGTTGTCAACATATGTTTTTAAAAGTGCATTAAAAACATCAGTTTGAGCTTGTGTTTGTATACTTATAAAAAGTAAGCAGATTATAATAATAGTTTTTCGCATAATTTTTTGATTATTGATAAATTGTATAGTTCCTTGGACGAATAAGAATTTAATTCATTACATGATGGTTATTAAAATATTGAATTTTAACGTTCCTTTATGAGTAGTATTATCTTTTAATAATATAGGAATGTCTATTTGAAATAATGTAAAAAGATTGTTTTTAAACTGTTGTTAATAAGTGTTTTGTAGTTGTTTTTGTTGCGAAGGTACTGTTTTGATAATGAATGTTTTATCATATAAGTTTAAAGTAGTTAAGGGTGAGTTAATGTTTTTTGGAGTATTACTTTATTTAAAATAATCTAATAATAATTTTTTTCAAATTTAAATAGAAACCATCTTTTGAGTAAGTAGTAAAATCAGTTTTACGATTTTTTTTATTGGTAACTTTATTCGATTAATTAAAGGAAATAATTAAAATAATTACATAAAAAAAAGTGAATTTTAATATTATTAATGACTTTTTCACTACATAATAATGATTAATCTAAAAGAAAATTTTTGAAATATTTATTAAAGTGGGAATGAGTTGCAATTGGGTAAATACTGGTGGTTCATGGAAAACAATTGGTTTGTGATTAATCAATAAGAACTTTTTTTTAAGAATAATATTGTAAAAAATTAACGTTTTTTTGTTAAAAACTTTAATAATCAGTAAATTAGTCGTGATTTATTAACCAAATAAACCCTTCAAAAATGAAAAATTACTTTTTAAAAGTAGTCATTTTGACTGCTGTGCTTTTATGTACAAAAAATTTAAATGCCCAGAAGGTATTTAAAATAGGTGATGAGTTTGATTCTGATATTAAAGTCACCAAAAGTTATCAAAAATTTAAAAGAACTGCATCAAAAATTAATGAAAAAGAATTAGTTTACAAAAAAGAATTCTTTTCAGAAAATTCTTCTTACATCAAAATTTATTTTAAAAATTTCGATTTAGCTCCTGGAGATTATGTTGAAATTATTGGTAGTAAAAGTAAAGAGTCTATTATTTATGGTGGACAAGGTAAAATTGTAGATAATAATATGACTATGATTAGTGATTTCTGGTCAAAAGTATTGTTTGATGAGAAAGTAGAAGTTAAGTTGTATTCTTCAGGAAAGGCAAGCAAGCATAATGGATTTGAAATTAGTAAAGTTGCTTATGGTTATAGTGAAGAAAGAATAATGAAAAAATTGGCTAATCAAAGAAGATCTATCTGTTCTAACGACGATAAAGAACGAATTTCTTGTTATCAAGGTACTGAAATGTATGAGAAGGCGAAAGCTGTATGTAGGTTATTAATTGGTGGAAGTTCTTTATGTACTGGATGGTTATTAGGTAATGAAGGTCATTTAATGACTAACAATCACTGTATAGGATCTGCTTCTGATGCTCAAAACACTGATTTTATGTTCAATTATCAATATGATGGATGTTCAGGTTCTACAAATGCACAGTCTAATGTAGTGGCATCTTCAGCTACATTTGTAAAAACAAATTCATCACTTGATTATACATTAGTTAAGTTACCTGTTAATCCTACAAATACTTATGGTTTTTTAAGCTTAAGTTCTGCTGTTACTTCAAAAGGAGATAGAATATATATCCCTCAACACCCAGGAGGAAGAAGAAAGGAGATTTCTGTTAAGTCTGATAGAGATGCTACACCTGATGGTTTTTCTAGAGTGTTTGAAAGTTCTTCTGGATCTGGTCAACAAGTAAGATATTATGCAGATACAGAAGGAGGAAGTTCTGGGTCTCCAGTTTTAGATTATAATTCTAATTTAGTAATAGCAATTCATAACACAGGTGGTTGTCCTAATGGATCTTATGGAAGGTCAGATAATTTAATTAGTTCAATTGGTTCTGATATGCCAGCTAAAGGAGTTGATAATAATGGAGGTGGAGGAAACCCACCAGGTGGTAGTTGTAGTAATACAGTATCTTCATTTCCTTACAATCAAAGTTTTGAAAACACTATAGGGAACTGGAAGCAAAGCACATCTGATGATTTTAATTGGGCTACTAGATCTGGATCTACCCCTTCAAGTAATACAGGGCCAGGTTCAGCAAATGCAGGGAGTTATTATTTATATATGGAATCTTCATCTCCAAACTATTCAAACAAATCAGCAATTATAACATCACCTTGTTTTGATTTAAAGCAAGCTAGTAATGCTTCTTTATCATTTAAATATCATATGTATGGTGCTTCAGCTATGGGTAATTTAAAAGTTGAAATAAGTATTGATAAAGGTGTAAATTGGACAAGTGTTTGGCAAAAATCAGGAAATCAAGGAAATTCATGGCAAACTGCTAATGTTAATTTAGATAGTTATGTAGGTAAGGATGTTCAAGTTAGATTTAACGGTGTAACAGGAACAACTTGGCAAGGTGATATGGCTATTGATCAGTTATCTGTTTCTACTGGTAGTACTGGAGGAGGTACTTCTTCTGTTAGTTTAGAAATAACATTTGATAATTATTCTTCTGAAACAAGCTGGGAAATAACTAATAGTTCTAATACAATTGTTGCTTCAGGAAGTAATTATAATAGTCAAGCAAGTGGTTCAAAAGTTACAATAAATAAAACTTTACCTAATGGATGTTATAGTTTAATATTTAAAGATTCTTATGGAGACGGTATATGTTGTAGTTATGGAAACGGATCTTACAAACTAACCAATGGTTCTGGAACTGTTTTGGCATCAGGAGGTCAGTTTACAAGTACGGATACTAAAGCTTTCTGTGTTGGGACAAATGCTGCAGAAAGTGCAGTAGAAATATTTACTCCAACTTCAATAGTTATAGATGATTTAATGGTGTACCCTAATCCATCTAATAGTGTATTGAATATAATCATACCAGAAAGAAAATTAAACGGTTCTTATCGTATAGTTAATTTAACTGGTGCAGTTATTAAAAAAGGGTCATTGTCTAAATCTATATCTGTAGAGGAAATAAAAGCAGGATTTTATGTATTAGAGGTAGAAAGTACTAAACATTCTTATTCTAAGAGTTTTATAAAAACTAATAAAAACTAGTGAATTAAATAAGTCAATCTAACAAAAAAAAGAGCTCAGAAATTTCTGAGCTCTTTTTATTATAATGGTTAAGAATTTCTTATAAGTCAAAGCCTATATTAACTCCTAGTTTATTGGCAATTAATTTATTAATTCTCTTTTTTACCTCTGGTATTTTTACACTCTCTAAAACAGTGTTAGCAAAGGCATACATTAATAAAGCTTGAGCTTCTTTTTTAGGAATTCCTCTTTGTTGCATGTAAAATAATGCTTGGTCATCAAGTTGTCCGATAGTACATCCATGAGAACATTTAACATCATCAGCAAAAATTTCTAATTGAGGTTTTGCATTAATGGTAGCTTTATCACTGATAAGCACATTGTTGTTTTGTTGGTAAGCGTTCGTTTTTTGAGCTTCTTTCTCTACAACAACTTTTCCATTGAAAACTCCAGTAGAGCGTTCACCAAAAATACCTTTATAATCTTGATGGCTTTCACAGTTAGGTTCTATATGATGAACTAATGTATGATGGTCAACATGCTGTTTACCTTCAATAATTGTAATTCCTTTTAATATAGAATCTATTCGCTCTCCTTTTTGGTAAAAATTAAGATTGTTTCTAGTAATATTACCTCCAAAAGAGAATGTGTGAACAGAACAAACACTTTCTTTTTGTTGCTCAATGTAAGTATTGTCAACTAAAGAAGCATTAATGTTATCGTTTTGTATTTTGTAGTAATCAACAGTTGCATGAACATCAGTGTAGATTTCAGTAACAGAATTTGTTAAAACAGCGTTGTCTGTTAAACTTTGATGGCGTTCAATTATTTGAACATGCGCATTATTTTCTACAACAACTAAGTTACGAGGTTGTAACATAGTTGCATTTTCTTTACCAGTGGTAAAGTTAATAATTTGAATAGGCTTTTCAACTTCAACACCTCTAGGTATGTGAATAAAAGCTCCTTCGTTAGCAAAAGCAGTATTTAAAGATGTTAAATTATCTTGCTTAGCTATTTTATTGAAATAATTTTCAATTACAGGTTTGTACTTGCTTTTTGTGAAAGCAGCAGACAATAAACAGATATCCATTCCATCATGAGTTGTGTTTGATAAAAATGAACTGTACTTACCATCTATAAAAACAACAGCATAACTATCAATTTCATGTATGAAATACTTCTTTACATCAGCTAATTCAATTGCTATGTCATTATCTGGAAAAAGACTATAGTCTTCTTTTAAAACTGAATTTAAAGACGTGTATTTCCAAGCTTCTAATTTTTTAGAAGGGAAGCCTAAATCTTCAAAGTTTTGTAAAGCTTTTGTGCGAATCTCATGGATATCAGAATTGATATTGATTCCGTTTTCAAAAGCTACATATGATGATATTAATTTTTCTTTCAACTCCATTGTTGTTAGTTTAAAAGTGTATAAGTTTAAAAAGTTATTCTTTTAAACTTCTTAACTATTTACCTCTTCCTTAATCCAATCATAACCTTTAGCTTCTAATTCTAAAGCTAAAGAAGCATCACCAGATTTAACAATTTTTCCATTGTGTAAAACGTGTACAAAATCTGGTACGATATAATCTAATAAACGTTGGTAGTGTGTAATTACAATTACTGCATTGTCTTTAGATTTTAATTTATTCACACCATTAGCTACAATTCGTAAAGCGTCAATATCTAATCCTGAATCAGTTTCATCTAAAATAGCTAATTTAGGCTCTAACATAGCCATTTGAAAAATTTCATTACGCTTCTTTTCTCCTCCAGAAAAACCTTCGTTTAAAGAACGCGATAAAAATTTACGATCTATTTCTAATAATTCAGATTTTTCACGAATCATTTTAAGCATATCTTTAGCAGGCATTTCTTCTAACCCTTTTGCTTTACGAGATTCATTTATAGCTGTTTTAATAAAATTAGTTACGGTAACTCCAGGTATTTCTACTGGATATTGGAAAGATAAAAACACACCGTTATGAGCTCTTTCTTCAGGAGCAAGCTCACTAATGTCTTCACCATTTAATTCAATAGTTCCGTTAGTAACGTCATATTCTTCTTTACCTGCAACAATGTTTGCAAAAGTACTTTTACCAGCACCATTTGGCCCCATTATAGCATGAACTTCACCAGCCTTTATTTCTAAATTTAGTCCTTTTAAAATAGCTTTATCTTCTATCTGTGCGTGTAAATTTTCTATTTTTAACATCTTAATATTTATGCTATTTGCTTTTGGCTTTTAAACCACAAGCGTGTGATTTTTACAATTAATATATTATATGGAATTAATTTTATTGGAATTTATCCAACACTTCCTTCTAATGAAATCTCTAATAATTTTTGAGCTTCAACAGCAAACTCCATAGGAAGTTTGTTTAAAACTTCTTTACTAAATCCATTAACAATTAAGGCGATTGCCTTTTCAGTGTCAATACCTCTTTGATTACAATAAAACAATTGATCTTCTCCAATTTTACTTGTAGTAGCTTCATGTTCTATTTGAGCTGATTTGTTCTTTACTTCAATGTAAGGAAATGTATGTGCACCACATTCATTACCCATTAATAAAGAATCACATTGAGAGAAATTACGTGCATTTTCAGCTCTAGAATTTATTTGAACTAAACCTCTATAGCTATTCTGAGATTTTCCTGCAGAAATACCTTTAGATATAATTGTAGATTTAGTGTTTTTTCCTAAATGAATCATCTTTGTACCTGTATCGGCTTGTTGATGATTATTAGTCACAGCAATTGAATAAAATTCTCCTACTGAGTTGTTTCCTTTAAGAACACAACTAGGATACTTCCATGTTACTGCTGATCCGGTTTCTACCTGAGTCCAAGAAATTTTAGCATTTGTTTCACACAAACCTCTTTTAGTAACAAAGTTGTAAACTCCACCTTTTCCTTCAGCATTTCCAGGATACCAATTTTGAACTGTAGAATATTTTATTTCGGCATCGTCCATCGAAATTAATTCAACAACTGCTGCGTGTAATTGATTTTCATCTCTACTTGGAGCGGTACATCCTTCTAGGTAAGAAACATAACTTCCTTTGTCAGCAACAACTAAAGTTCTTTCAAATTGCCCAGTTCCTCCTTCATTAATTCTGAAATAGGTAGATAACTCCATTGGACAACGTACTCCTTTTGGAATGTAACAAAAAGATCCGTCTGAAAAAACTGCTGAATTTAATGCAGCATAGAAGTTGTCAGTAGTAGGTACTACAGTTCCTAAATATTTTTTAACCAATTCAGGGTGTTCTTGAATTGCTTCAGATATAGGCATGAAAATAATACCTTTTTCCGCTAAAGTTTCTTTGAATGTTGTAGCAACAGATACAGAATCCATTACAATATCAACAGCAACATTTGCTAACTTCTTTTGTTCATCAATAGAAATTCCTAAACGCTTGAAAGTGTCTAATAATTCAGGGTCAACCTCATCTAAACTATTTAATTTTGGTTTTTCTTTTGGTGCTGAATAATATGCTATTTCTTGGAAGTTTGGTTTTTCATAATGAACATTAGCCCATTCTGGTTCTTCCATTTGTTCCCAAACTCTAAAAGCTTCTAAACGCCATTCAGTCATCCATTCTGGTTCGTTTTTCTTTTTAGAAATTGCGCGAACCACTTCTTCATTTAACCCTTTTGCAAAGGTTTCACTTTCTATATCTGTATAAAAACCATATTCATATTCTTTGGTTTTTAATTCTTCTCGTAAATCGTCTTCAGTGTATTTACTCATCAGTTCTAAGTTCTGTTTTCAATAAGTTTATAAAGAGAAACTTTCTCCACACCCACAAGTTCTATTAGCATTAGGATTGTTAAAAACAAAACCTTTACCATTTAAGCCTCCTGAGTATTCTAAAGTTGTTCCAACTAAGTATAAAAAGCTTTTTTTATCGACAATAATTTTTACATTATTATCTTCAAAAACTTTGTCATCATCTTGTTCTTTTTTGTCAAAAGTTAAATCGTATGATAAGCCTGAGCATCCTCCACTTTTTACGCCAACCCTAACAAAATCGTTAGTAGCATCAAAGCCATCGTCAGTCATTAATTCAACAACTTTCTTTTTTGCTGTGTCTGAAACTTTTATCATAATTTAAAGTAGATTAAATCTAAATGAACTGCAAAGATAATCACAAAATATGATTTTTATCATTTTTTGAAATGAATATCATTTATATGTCTATAAAATTTGTTTATACGTCAAGAATTTATTCTTGAAATTTAGGGTTATTAATGAAGTCGTAATCAGAAAGTGTTAATAAAAATGCTTTTAAATCTTCTTTGTCTTTTTCGGTTAATTGAACGCCCCCTTTATCTAGCTTCTTCATTAAAGGGTCAATAGTTGAAGATGATTTTAAGCCCTCAGAGTAATGATTAATAACTTCTTCTAGTGTTGAAAATCTGCCATCATGCATATAGGGAGCAGTAAAAGCTAAATTCCTTAGTGAAGGAGTTTTAAATTTACCATTATCGTTTGAATCACCAGTAACTTTACCAAAACCTAAATCGGTAAAAATATTGTCAAGCCCATTGTTATGAAATTTATTATCTGTCCAAAGTGGGTTGTTATTACTTCCATGGCAGTGAAAACAATCTCCTTTGTTTTCATCCATAAAAACATTGAATCCGTTTAATTCTTCTGGAGTTAGTTGTGCTTTACCAAGTAGATGTTTATCGAATTTTGAGTTCGCAGAAATTAATGTTCTTTCAAATTGAGCTATAGCTTTAGTTACGAGTGTAGAATCAATTTTTGAAGTTCCAAATGCTTGTTTAAATAATATTGGATATTCAGGATGTTTTTGTAGTTTTTTTTCTACTTCTGTCCAAATACTATGCATTTCTATAAGGTTTCTAACAGGTTCAAAGGCTTGTCTTTCTAAACTAAGCTCTTTTCCATCCCAAGTAAAACGATCATCAAAATTCCATGCTAAATTAAATAATGGCATAGAATTTCTTTTGCCAAATACTCCATCTACACCATCACTAAATCTAGTTTCATCAGTAAATGCTTTTTTAGGATTATGACAACTGGCACAAGATTGTGTGTTGTTTTTAGATAAAAGTTTATCGAAAAATAATTTTTTACCTAAAGCAATCCCTTCTTCAGTTAAAGGATTTGTTGAAGGAATAACAGGGGCGATTAGTTTTTGTTTAAGAATTTCAGGTATTTCTAACTCTGTAGGTTTAGGAATATATTCTTCTTCTTCATTTTTTGAAGAACAACCTATAAAAATTATAAAAAGAATTATACCTAGTTTTTTCATTTAATTTTTTATTGACTAATGCCACCTAAGCTAAATGCATTTCTACCGTTATCAGAAATTTGTTTTTGAGCTTCAAAATTACCCATTAACATTACATTTAAAGTGTATAAATCCCATTCATTTGGGGTTTTAAACCATTGAGATATATCCATGTTAATAGTAATAGTAGCATTGTTTTTTATAGATACAGTGCCAAGTTCAACAACAAAAAAGGTGTCTTTACTTTCTTTTGTTGTTTGGTCGTACGCTTGAATTGCATGAAAGTTATATGGCTGAGGGTTTCCATCTTTATCTGTATACTTTCCATCAAGTTGCATAAAGTGATAACCACCATTTTGCATAGCAGGAACCTCCCAAGAAGCAGTGTTTAAATCTTTATAAACGCCATCTTTATTATCTTCAGTATTAAAACCAAAAGTAAAAGAAAGATTATAGGTTCCTTCTGAAATTTTTTGAGATAAAGCATGTGTTAAGTTATCAAAATCACTTAAGTCTACTAGTTTATATCCATCAAAGTTTATTTCTTTTTTGTTTCCATCAGTTAGTGTAATTCTAGAAATTAAATAGCGTAAACGTTCTATAGTTTGTTTAACGCCTTTTGAATTTTCGAATTCTGTTTTACTAAAGTCACTTACAGTTACATCAGTTCCTCCCCAATTATGAGCAAATTTTAGGGCAATTGAAACTTCTTTAATAGGTTCGTCGCTATCAGAACTACAAGAAAAAAGTAAAATTGATAAAAATAATATAGCGTAATTTTTCATTGTTTTATTTGTATTTTATTATAAGTAGGTCAGAAAAACCTTTGTTATTCGTTATGTCATTATTGTTACTTGAACTTTCCCCAACTCCAACAATAGTCCCGTTATTAAGTTCAACTACATCATAGCAAAAATCTATTTCTGTACCTCCAATTGTTTTTTGCCATAATAAGCCTCCATCAGGAGAGATTTTTAAAATCCAAGCATCGTTTTGTCCTTTATTAGTAATACCATTGTCTGCGCTTCTTGAACTACCAGAAAGTAAGTAATTCCCATCGTTCATTTTTTTAATGGAATTTCCAACATCAAAGTTGTTTCCTCCAAAATTCTTTTGCCATAATAAATTTCCAGTAGAATTGATTTTAATAACCCATAAATCAGCTCCTCCTTTATTATTGGTAACGTCTTTGTCGGTACTTCTTGTATTCCCAACAATTAAAAAACTATTATCATTGGTAGAAACAATGGCTTTTGCTTCATCAATTTCAGAGCCTCCAAAATTTTTATTCCAAAGAAGTTTTCCTTTTTTATCAATTTTAATAACCCAAAAGTCATAAGAGCCTTTGTTGTTTGTAATATCAACATCACTACTGTCAGAAATTCCAGCTATAATGTACCCGTCATTTGTTTTTACTATTCCATGAGGTGTATCAGTAAAAGTTCCTCCATAATATTTACTCCACTCTATTGCTCCTAGATTGTTTAACTTTAAAACCCATACATCACCCCCAGCGTGTTGTATTGCAGAAGATTTAGAGTTTCCTAACCCTCCAGAAGAGGTTACGTCTAATTCACCAGCAATTAAAAAACCACCATCATCAGTTTCAATAAGTGTAGTACCAATATCTTTACCAATATATCCAAAAGTTTTTTGCCATGAAATATTTCCGGTAGCGGTAAGTTTTACAAGCCAGTAGTCTCTATCGCCTGCATTATTAGTAACATCTATATCGTTGCTTTTAGTATATCCTAAAATAGCATAGCCACCATCAGAAGTAGAAATGATTTTTTCACCTCTATCATCGTTAGATCCACCATATGTTTTTTTCCATTCTAATTTGTCATTT
>JBELFC010000065.1:0-18005 GCA_042093175.1 Tenacibaculum sp.
TACAACTGTACATAACAACATTGCTTTTCCCATTTGAACAACAACTGAACCGTGTGCTTGTTTTGCTAATTTACCCGTTTCTAATGAAATGGTTCTTCCATCTCCAAGGTCAATGACCTCTCTAAATACTTTTGGAATCATAAAATGTTTTTTCTAAAAATTTTAATTCGTTTTTTGTGTTGTTGTGTTGCTGTTGTTTCAATGGAAGTATAAATACTTTTAATTGAAGTTTTTAAAATGAAAAACGAAGTTAAAAGTAATGAATTTTATTCAATTTTTTACAATAAAAAAGAGGCAGGAAATTCCTGCCTCTTTTTGTAAGGATTATTTTCTAATACCTAATTCTTTGATAATTGCACGATATCTGTTGATTTCTTTTTTCTTTAAGTAATCTAACAAACTTCTACGCTTACCTACCATCTTTACTAAAGAACGCTCAGTGTTAAAATCTTTACGATTTCTTTTTAAGTGCTCAGTTAAATGGTTAATTCTGTGCGTAAATAACGCAATTTGTCCTTCTGCTGTTCCAGTATCGTTATTACCTTTACCGTGTTTAGCAAAAATTTCTTGTTTTACTTCTTTAGTTAAATACATACCAATATTGTTTAAATGATTTTAATGTACTCAATGATTTTTCATTGAAGGTGCAAATGTACAATTATTTTTTTATGATAAACTCAATTAGATAAGAAAAATACAATAGCAATTAACGATGTTAATTGTAAAGTAATCAGATAGATATTATATTTTTCTTGTAAAAATAAAAAAGCCAGTTTTAACTGGCTTTT
The DNA here is from genome assembly GCA_042093175.1 of Tenacibaculum sp. GTDB lineage: Bacteria > Bacteroidota > Bacteroidia > Flavobacteriales > Flavobacteriaceae > Polaribacter. Next base: position 789 of record JBELFC010000065.1, read on the forward strand.
AGTTTTATGCTCTAATAGGTTGATTTTGTATTAGGTCAATATATAAGTTAACCTGTTGTTTTAGGTCTTTTCTTTCATAAATTCCATCAAGGAAACCATGTTCTAGTACAAATTCAGAACGCTGGAAACCTTCAGGTAATTCTTTTCCAGTAGTATCTTTAACAACACGTGGTCCAGCAAATGCGATTAAAGCATTTGGTTCAGCAATATTAATATCACCAAGCATAGCAAAAGAAGCTGTTGTTCCTCCAGTTGTTGGATCCGTACATAATGAAATGTATGGAATCTTAGCATCTGCTAATTGCGCTAATTTAGCTGAAGTTTTTACTAATTGCATTAATGATAAAGATGCTTCCATCATACGTGCTCCTCCTGATTTAGAAACCATTAAGAAAGGCAATTCGTTTTTGATTGAATAATCAATAGCACGTGCTATTTTTTCTCCAACAACACTTCCCATTGAACCACCAATAAAAGCAAAATCCATTGAAGCAATAACAATGTCTTTTCCCATTGATTTTCCAACAGCAGTTCTAACAGCATCTTTTAATCCTGTTTTCTTTTGAGCAGCCTTTAAGCGATCTGGATATTTTTTAGTGTCTTCAAATTTTAAAGGGTCTTTCGCAGTTAATTTTGCATCTAACTCTTTAAATTCATTATTGTCAAAAAACAATTCAAAATATTCTTTACTACCTATTCTTACATGGTATCCATCTTCAGGACTTACATATAAGTTTTTCTTTAATTCTTCAGTATCAATAACCTTTCCACTTGGGGTTTTATACCACAAGCCTTTAGGTGTGTCTTTTTTTTCTTCAGTTGGGGTCTGAATTCCTTTGTCTTTACGTTTAAACCAAGCCATAATATTCGTCTATAGTTATTTGTTTATGTGTATTTGGTTTTCTTTTTCTGTTGCTTATTTTCTTTTTTGAAAAAGCTAAATTACTATAAAGTATTAACATTATTTAAATCTTCGAAAGCCTTTTTTAATCTTGCTTTAAATGTTTGCTCTCCTTCACGCAACCATTTACGAGGATCGTAGTATTTTTTATTAGGGACATCACTACCTTCAGGGTTACCTATTTGTGCTTGTAAATATGCTGATTTTTCAGTAATGTAATCACGAATACCTTCTGTAAAAGCGTATTGTAAATCAGTATCAATATTCATTTTAATTACACCGTATCCAATTGCTTCACGAATTTCTTCTAATGTAGATCCTGAACCTCCATGAAAAACGAAATCTATCGTATTATGAGGAACATTGTATTTTTCAGAGATATACTCTTGAGAATTCTTTAAAATTTTTGGAGTTAATTTTACATTTCCAGGTTTATAAACACCATGAACATTTCCAAAAGCTGCAGCAATGGTAAATTGATCGCTTACTTTTAGTAATTCTTCGTAAGCATAAGCAACTTCTTCTGGTTGTGTATATAGTTTAGAAACATCTACATCAGAATTATCAACACCATCTTCTTCACCACCAGTAATTCCTAATTCAATTTCTAAAGTCATACCCATTTTACTCATTCGAGCTAAGTATTTTTTACAAATTTCAATGTTTTCTTCAAGTGGTTCTTCACTTAAATCAATCATATGCGAACTATATAATGATTTACCAGTTTCTTTATAAAACTCTTCACTTGCGTCTAATAAACCATCAATCCAAGGTAATAACTTTTTAGCAGCATGGTCAGTATGTAAAATTACTGGTACACCATAAGCTTCAGCTAATAAATGTATATGTTTTGCTCCAGCTACAGCTCCAGCAATGGCAGATTTTTCATTTTCATTAGATAAACCTTTTCCAGCATTGAATTGCGCACCTCCATTAGAAAATTGAATAATTACAGGTGAATTTAGTTCTTTTGCAGTTTCTAAAACTGTATTAATAGTGTTTGAACCTACAACATTAACTGCGGGTAAGGCAAAGTTTTTTTCTTTTGCTAATTTAAAAATCTCTTGAACTTCTTTACCTGTGGCAACTCCAGCTTTAATCATTTTTTAATTTTTAGTTTACAGTTGTTTTGAATGACAAATCTACACTTTTTTAGCTAAGTTCCGATGATTTTTTTATGATAACGTTTTCGTTAAAATGGGTAGTTAATACCTATGTTTAATACTGAACTAGAGAAATTAAAATTATTAAACCATTTATTTTCGGGTAAGTATGGTTCATGAATCTTAAACCCTAAATCTAATCGTGCTATTAAAAATTTGAAGTCATACCGTAAACCAAAACCACTAGCTACCGCTAAATCTTTTATTGATTTAAAGCCATTAAATTTTTCAGATTCATCAATAACATCAGAGTTATTAATGCTCCATATGTTACCAGCATCGGTAAATAAAGCTCCTTTAAGAGAACCTAGTATGTCAAATCGGTATTCAAAACTTGTTAGAAATTTAAAACTACCAATGTTATATTCTAAACCAGGAGGTCTTGTTCCCGGACCTAAATCATAGGTCCTCCATGCTCTGATGTCATTTGATCCTCCAGCAAAATAACTACGTGAAAATGGAATGTCTGAATTATTATACGTAAAAATAGCTCCTAAAAAAGTTCTATGCGCAAGAACAGAGTTATTACCTAGTTTCCAATATTTTTTATATTCTATATCTGTTTTGAAATATTGAGCTACAGGGATTTTAAAAACAGTAGATTGGTTGTTTTCATTTTTTTGTTTGGATAAAATCCCCATTACATTACCGGAGTTTGCAACCCGTATTTTAAAAAAAGAGAAACTTTGATCTTTAGCGCTTTGTTGATTGTTGTAGGTGAAACTGTAAGCAATTTCGGGAATTAAAAAATCTGAAGTAACTATTTGGTATCTATTAATGATATTTAAAATTGTTCTGGCATCATTAGGATCGCTTATGCTGCTTGTTATATCTCCAACATATTGTCTTATTTGATTAAAATTTCCAGAGATATTTAAAGGAATAGGTATAGAAGGGGCTGCTACTTTTCCAATTGCTACCAGCTTATTGTATTCTGACCTATAAATTGAAAAATAGTTTTCAACATTTAAGTTACGAATATATTGTGCGTTTATTAACTCTAATTGTATTGTTTTTTTTCGATTATACTTCCATTTATAATCAATTCCAAGAGATATATTTTGTTTATCTAACCCTATGTTTTTTTGAATATTTATCCCTGCAAAGAATTTTGTTTTAGGAAACATTCTTTTAGGAACAAATTTATGTAGCCCAAAAGGAGCCATAAACCTAGGTACTTCCAATGAAATATTACTTCCTAATTCCCAACCAGGACCATTATTAGAGTTGAAGTAAGAACCTAGTGCCGATAGTTTAAATATTTCAGCACCTTTAAATGTGTTTCTATTAACTAAAGAGAACTTTCCAGAGATGTCAAAATTTCTAATATTAGAACGAGATAATTCAGTATCAAATCCTAAAGTATATTTTTCTTTTGGAGTTAAAAAAATGTTTGCTTCTAATTCATGATCGTTTAATTCATTGAATCTAATAGAAGTCGATTTAAAGTTTTTTAAACCTCTTAAGTGTGTTCTTGTTAAATTTCGGAGTGTATCACTATATACACTGTTTGGTTTTATAAATAAAGATTGTGATAAATATTTAGGATTGTATTTTTGCTTATCATGAGCTAGATAATTAACGCTTTTATATAGTACAGAATCTTTATAGGGAGTATTCTTTTTACTGTAAGAATAATCAGTAACAACATTTATTCTTTTTATTTTTTGAATTTTATATGGTTTTGAAAAATAATTCCCATTTTCTTCAACTGTTCTATCTGAAATAACTAATTCAACGTTTGTTTTATAGCTTGCAGTGTCAGAAACATAAAAATCGATACTATTATTTTTATCAAAGTGAAAAACACCGTTATTTCTAAAAAGTTTTGTTAATCTATTAGCTTCATCAATAAAATTTTGATCATTATATTGTTGGTTTGATTTTAAGAAGCTTTTGTATTTGTTAATCTTATATATAGAGTCTAGAATTGGAGATTTAATTTCTCTAAAAATAGTATCTAAAAATAAAGCTTTTCCTTTCTTTATATGATACGATATAGCTCCTTTTTTATTAGATATAGTATCTTTCTTTGACGTTACTTTAGCTTTGAAATAACCATGGTTTTGCAAGTAAGTATTTAAGTTTTCTATTGTTCTTTTGGTTTTCCTATCATTAATAATAATAGGAGCTTGTCCACTTTTTAGAAACCAATTATTAAAGCTGATAGCAGACTTCGCAACAGATATACTTTGTTTTTCTGAGAAGGTATTTTTAAAGAAAGAATATGTTTTAGGGTGTTTTTTACCCCAATTACTAGGCGTTTTAGGACCTTCTGGGTTACCTATGTTATAAAAATATAAAGATAAAGGGAGACCAAAAGTTTTAGCATTTGGACGTTGTATTAAAAGTTCATTTAAACTTTCATCTGAAGTTTTTACACTATCAACAAATATGGTGTTTTTTGCCAATAGCAATTCGTTTTTTTTTACATATTTTATTGTATTACATGAATAGAATAATACCAATAATAAAAGGATGAAAGAAAGTTTTTTCATTAACTTTACGCCTCGAATTTAATTACCAAAAATACTGTTTTTTGGTGGTTTTATAATGTTAAAAATTATTTAATGAGTTTATCTAAAAATAATATAAAACTAATAACTAGTTTACAGCAAAAAAAGTATAGACAAAAGCATAATTTATTTGTAGCTGAAGGAATAAAAGTAGTAAATGAATTGTTAAAATCTAGTTTAGAAGTTTATCAGATATTTTGTGTAGATGAGTCTTTGGAATTTGAAAAGAATATAGATGTAATTCTAATTTCTGAAATTGAATTAAAAAAGGTAAGTTCATTAAAAAGCCCAAATAAAGTATTAGCATTATTTAAAATTCCTGAGGAAATATTAACTAGAAAAGATGATTTTATAGTCGCTCTTGATGGAATAAATGATCCTGGGAATTTAGGAACAATTATCCGTTTATGTGATTGGTTCGGTGTAAAAGAACTTGTTTGTTCAGGCAATACTGTAGATTGTTATAATCAAAAAGTGGTGCAATCAACTATGGGATCTTTAACTAGAGTTAATATTTATTATACTAAGCTATCTGATTATTTACAAACTACAGATTTACCTGTTTTTACAGCGGACATGGATGGTGAAAATGTATATAAAAAACAGTCATTACCACAAAAAGCTATTTTAGTTATGGGAAATGAAGCGAATGGTATTTCTCCAGAAATAGAAGCAATTGTTGAAAACAAATTAACTATACCTCGATTTGGAGAAACCCAACAAACTGAAAGTTTAAATGTTGCTACAGCTACAGCAATTTTATTAAGTGAATTTAAAAGAAGGTTTATCTAATTCTATTCATATTTCTATTAATGTTTTTGTTCGTATTATTAATTTTTTTAATTTTTCCAAAAGAGTATTTTAATGAAAAGGCTATTTCATTGGCATCTGTAAAAAAAACATTTTTGACATTTAACTTTTGTAAAGAGTAAGCTTCTTTAAATTCCATAGTATTAAAAATATCATTAAAACTTACAGCGAAATCTAAAGAGTTAAATAATTTCTGATGCAACGAGGCATTTAAAACAAAAATTGATTCTCTAGCAAATATCCCTTCCTTTCTGTTTGTTAGTCCCCAAAAGTCAAAAGCAAAAGAACTTGATTTGTTTATTTTAAATTGATGATTAGAGTAGTAGTAAAGATAGGGAGAGAGTGAAGTATTTAATGCTCTAGTATCATTGATTGTATTTAAATGAAAGCTTATTGTATTTGATGATGACCAGAGCTTATATTTTTTAGGAATATTCACTTCTAAATTCACTCCTTTTTCATGTACTAGATTTGTAGGGTAAATAAGAGTTTTGTTATTGTTCTCATCATAATGAAAACTATAAAATATAGGGTTTTGTTTATGATAATAATTAAAATTAATAGAGTTTTTATTGAATTGATACCCTATGGAAATTTCATTTGTTATTGTTGGGGTTAAATGTAAATTACCTCTAAATTCTAAAAAAGGATTAATAAAAGCTGAAGTAGAGGTAGTTGATGAATAATTTGGACGAATAATATTTTTACTGTAGTTAAGAGATATAGTTTTCTTCTTATTTATAGCATAAGCGATATTCAATTTTGGAAAAAAATCTGTATTATTTTTCTTAAAAATAATGTTTGAGTTTTTTGAATATTTCCCATCAGTTTCGTTATTTTCAAATCGTAAGCCTAGAGAATATTTTAAGGTGTTTAAGTTATTTGAATATTGGATATACGCAGCTTTATTTTTTTCTGTGAAATAATAATTCTGCTTTATAGTATTAGTAAATGTGTTTATAGTAGAATTTGTAGAAGTATTAGTGTAGCTTGAACCTATTTCCAAAATCTTTTTTTTCTTAATTTTTTTTGTGTAGTTACTTTTTAGGGTATAGGTGTTTATGTTGAATTTTTGTAATCTATTTATAATAGTTGTAAAAGGTGTTACATTGAGTTTATTAGTAATAGAGTTAGTTATTCTTTGATCATAAAAGGTATACTGGGCGCCGAAGAAAAATTCATTAGAATTATTTAGAGATTTTATAAAATTTATATTTGAAGTAGAAAAATAACGATTACCATCATTAAAGCTTTTTGTATTTATAATATCACTATTAATGTTTGTTATTGTGTTTATAGTAAAAGGTTCCTTTTGTGTACGGAGATTAGAATTAACAGATAGATGATTGTTTTTATTAAACTGATATGAAAAACTACCTTGAATAATAGCCTGCTTTCTATTTGTTTTAGCTACTACTAAATAATCAGAAGAAATACCTTTATAAGGTATATGATAATCCGCACTATTACTTTCCCATATTTTTAAATCATTAAAAGAAATATTTAAGTTGAATCTTGCTTTTTTATGTTTAAAGTTACCAGAAGCATTAAGGTAATTATTAAAGTGTTTTTTAAAAGAAGTTGTTTCAGTTACTGATATTTTCATTCCGTCTTGAATTTCTTTTTTTAAGGTAATAAGTAATAAACTCCTGCCTCCTGCTTCATATTTTGATGAAGGATTATTAATGATTTCAATTTTTTCAATTTGTGAAACACTAAGGCTGTTTAAGTCATCAATAGAAATTCTTTGATAGCCAATGTAAATAAGCGGATTTCCTTTGCCAATTATTTCTATAGATGCTTTATTAGGTGCTACTTGTATTTTGGGTAGTTTAGATAATAAATCTAAAGCGTTAGACTCTTTAGATAATCTTGTTTTTGCTACATTAATAATTATCTTACCATTTTTATTTTCCATTACTTTTTTTGAAGCTGTAATTTCTACTTCAGATAAAATGTCGTTTTTTTCTACTAATTCAAATTTTAAAAATTGATTTTTTTTTAGCTTAATTTCTTTTGAAATTTCAAAGTAGCCTAATGAATTTATTTTTAAAAAATAGTCACCTTTTTTTACCTTTTCTAGATGAAATTTCCCATTATTAATAAAAGTGTATTTAATAATTTTATTATCAATTTTTGAAATTAATAAAACATCACCAATTGTTATAACTTCTTTATTCTGGGTTGATACAATTCCTGAAATATTGAAGTATTCTTGACTAAAGATTGAGTTAAGGGAAATGAAAAAAATAAATATTATAATGAGGTGCTTCATGAATTAAAATTTTGAAGCAAAAAACAGTAATAAAAAAATAAAAGAAGAGAGAGAAGAGGGTGATTTTGGTACTAGTACCTTTACTATTTTTTATAATTAAGCATTAATTCTTTTCTGTTGGAAACATTTAATTTATGGTAAATGTTGGTTATGTGTGTTTTAACAGTATTTAAACTAATATATAATTCATTAGCAATTTCTTTGTTGCTTTTGCCAGAAAGAATTAAATTTTTAATAATTTTTTCTTGTTTGCTGAGTTCAGGCTGAGCAATATTTTTTGTTTTTCTAATAATTTTTATACCAAGAATAAGTAATAGTATGGTAATACTTATTAAAAAATAATTTAATGATTTACTTTTTACATAGGCATTTTGAACTTCATTAACTTTTATTTTTAAAAGTTCTTTTTCTAAAAAAGCATACTCTTCAGGTATAATATTACTTTGTGTTAGTTCACTTAATAATGATTTGTAGTAATTGATGTTTAGCAAAACATCTTTTTTTAGAAGTCCTTTATTATGAAGTTTTTTAAAACTTAAAACTTTTACAGCTAAAATTTGTAAAGAATCTTTCGAGTATGAACGTATTTGATTTAAATACGTCTTTTGAGGTGTTTTATTTAATTGTTTTTCAAAAAAAAGTAGTTTCTTCCATTCATTCTCTGCTTTTTTAAGGCTATAATGGGTGCTATTATCCCTTGAGAGAATATTAAGTGAATCTTTTAATAATTCTTGAGATTTATAATCAAAATTTAATTGAATTTTGTTTTGTGCATATAATTGAGAACAATAAAATGTAAGAACCAATACGTAGTATATTGGTTGATTAATTTTTATGTTCTTAAAATAACCCATTAATTTGAGCATCAATTTTATCAATGATTGTTCCTAAATCCTCTTGATTTTCAACAAAATCTAAATTATCAACATCTATAATAAGTAGTTTCCCTTTACTGTACTTGCTAATCCAAGCTTCATAACGTTCATTTAATCTACTTAAGTAATCTATACTAATTGAGTTTTCATATTCTCTACCTCTTTTATGAATTTGCCCAACTAAGGTAGAAATGTCAGCACGTAGATAAATTAATAAATCTGGAGGAGTAACTAAATTTTCCATTAATTCAAATAAAGAACTATAATTACTATAGTCTCTATTAGTCATTAATCCCATTGCATGTAAGTTAGGGGCAAAAATATGAGCATCTTCATAAATGGTTCTGTCTTGGATAATTTTTTTTCCAGATTTGCGCAATTCTAATACTTGGCGAAAGCGACTATTTAAGAAAAACACCTGTAAGTTAAAAGACCAACGCTCCATCTCAGCATAAAAATCATCTAAATAAGGATTTTCATCTACAGATTCAAAGTGAGGCTCCCAATTGTAATGTTTTGCTAATAATTTAGTTAGAGTGGTTTTTCCTGCACCAATATTTCCGGCAATAGCTACATGCATAATTTGTGAATTTCTAGGCGTAAAACTACATAAAAAATTAGAATTGAAAAGAGGATTAACAAATCAATTTATAACCATAACCACGAATGTTAACGATTTGGACATTATTATCTTTCTGAAGTTTTTTTCTAAGCTTAGAAATAAACACATCCATACTACGTGCATTAAAAAAATCGTCATTACCCCATAGTTTCTTTAAAATAAAAGTTCTATCTAAAACTTCATTTTTCTTTTGTGATAGGTGAAAAAGTAGCTCATTTTCTCTATGTGTTAATAATTCGGAATCAGTTTTAAAGGTTAAAACTTGTTTAGGGTAGTTTAAAATGTAATTACCAATTGTGATTTCTTCTTGGTTAACTTTTAATAAGTTTCTACCAAGTAATGATTGAACTCTAACAATAAGTTCTTCCATTGAAAAAGGTTTTTTTAAATAATCGTTACCGCCATGATTAAATCCATCAAGTACATCTTTAGTTTGTGATTTAGCTGTTAAAAAAATAATAGGAATTTGTTTGTTTTCTAACCTTATTTCTTTTGCTAATGTAAAACCATCTTTTTTAGGCATCATTACATCTAGAACTAATACATCAGGATTTATTTCATTATAAAACCTTAAAGCTTCTTCACCATCATGTGCATGATGAACTTCAAAATTCCTCGTTTCTAGACTTTCTTGAATAATTTGACCTAAACTAGGTTCATCTTCAGCTAAAAGAAGTTTTATTTTTTTATCCATTTGGTAAGTTAATTTTAAAGATCGTGTGTTTAGAATTTGATATTAGAAAAATAGATCCTTCATGTTTTTCAATAATTTTTTTAGTATAATATAATCCAATACCAAAACCTTTAACATCATGAGTATTTCCCTTAGGAACTCTATAAAATTTATCAAAAATTCGTTCTTGTTGGTTTTTTTCTATTCCTTTTCCATTATCTGCTACTGATATTTCAAGGGTATTTAAAACTTTGTTAACGTTAATTTCAATAATATCACCTCCATATTTCACAGCATTATCAATTAGGTTTGAAACAGCATTTTCAAAATGGAATGTATCAACCTCTGTGTAGTGATTTTCAATACTAGAAGAGAAAGTAATCGTTTTAGAATTGTTAATTAATTGATGCTTTTTTGATGTTTTTTCTATTAAATCAATGATGTTTACTTCTTCTTTTTTTAAGAGTAACTTCTCACTATCCAAAGTAGCAGTTTCTAATAATTTTTCAACCATTTGGTGCAGTTTCTTTAGCTGAATAGAAGAAATAGAAAGGTATTTTTTAGTTTTTTCTTTGTCATCAATCATGTTGAAGTTATCAATAGCCTCGATAGCTGCGGATACAGTTGTAATTGGTGTTTTAAATTCGTGAGTTATATTACTAATAAGATCATTTTTTATTTCAGCAAGCTCTTTTTGTTTATTGATGATTCGAAGTAAATAAAATAAACTACTAATAACAGCTAATGATAAAATAAATGAAAGTAAAATGCCGGTAGAGCTTCTTTTTAAAGCTTCAATAGTTGGGTTACCATAATGCAAAGCAATTTCTTCATCTAGTTTTAAAAAAGTAGATTTAGCTTCACTAACTAAAGGAAACGTTTCATATGTTGCCATTTTATTACTAAATATGATAGAATCCTTTTTTTTATGTTGAAAATAATAAGAGGTTAAAATTCCTTTATTTTGTAGGTCTTTGCGTAATATTGAATCTATTTTTGTATGATTTATAGTATCATTTTTAATCGAAATAAACATAGTTTGTAAACCTTTAATAAGTTTTAAACTATCTGTAGCTCGTTTACCAGTAAAAACTTTAACCTTGCTAATTTTGTTGTTAGAATTTATATGAATTCCAGTTTTTTTATCTTTTGAAAACTGTGTAAGTCCAACAATAGGAGTTGGTTTCTTTTTCGATTTATTTATATCTGAGTTTATATCACACATTATGGAATCTATAAAAATAGAATCCATTGCTTCAAATTCCTTAGAACTATCAGTAGTAAACTCTAATGATGATATTTTAAAAGAAACCGAGTCCTTTACTTTTGTTTTCTTTAGAGGAGAGAAAATATCATTTAAAATATTTTGTTTAGCTAAACTATCTTGTTTAGTAGGTTTTTTAGGTTGTATAATAGCAAAAAAGTTTTCTTTACTAAGTTTCAGAAAGTATTCTTCAATAGAACTGTCTAGACTTTCTTGTATCTCATTTATAACATATTGTTTGTTTTGCTCATAGTTTTTATAATTCCAATAAAACTGAACAGCAATAGTTGCTAAAATTGTAGCAGAGATTAAATAAAAAATCCAACGATGTTTTTTTTCATTCATATTTCAAAGGTAAGAAGTTAAAGTATATAAAAATTATCGGTTAACACTCGTTAACACTTGTTAACTAAGAGGTAATTAATTGATTTACATATTTGTGGTATCAAAATAATTATAAAATGAAAAGAATACTAGTTTTTACCGCATTGTTAATGGTTTCATCTTTATTAAAAGCACAAACAGTAGTGTATACATCTAATGGAAATGAAATGATGAGTGAATTAAGTTTTAAAAAAGAAAGAGATATTATCAAGAAAAAATTTAGTAAAATTTTTAAAAAAGAAATGTTTGTTGGAACTAAAATTAAAAAAACAGAAAGAAGAAATGATTCAATAATTCATTTTATATCATTTGATGTAAAGGATAAGAAATCAAAGAAGTCAAAAATGGAGAGTTTATTAGGTAAGGAATTTCCAAACTTTAAATTTAAAGACATTACAGGGAAAGAAATTTCATTAGAGTCATTAAAAGGAAAGCCTACTCTTATAAATTTTTGGTTTACCAAATGCCCACCTTGTATTGATGAAATGCCACATTTAAATAAGCTTAAAAAGAAATATAATAATTCAATGAATTTTATTTCTATGACTTATGAAAATAAAGATGCAGTAAATAAATTTTTATCTAAAAAGGAATTCAATTTTAAACATATTGTTGATGTAAAAGAATTTACAGATAAATTAGAAATAGAGTCATTTCCTTTAAATGTTTTTTTAGATGAAAATTTAAAAATAAAAGTGTTAGAGTCAGGATTGCCATATCAAAGAGTAAATGGAAAAATGGTTATAAAGAGTGCAAATAGTTTTGAAGATATAATAAAAACCTTAAATATAAAATAATGAAAAAAATAATTTTAATAGCATTAATATTAAGTGGAGTATTAATGAATGCTCAAAGTTTTCAAGGAAAAGCAACCTATAAAACTCATCGAAAATTTGATTTAAACTTAGATAAAGGAAAAGGAAAGGCTAAAACTAAAGGAATGATTGATGATGCATTGCAAAAACAATTGAAGGCTCAATTAATGAAGCAGTTTCAAAAAACATATACCTTAAATTTTAATAAATCAGAATCTACGTATAAGCAAAATGAAGAATTATCATCACCAGGTGGTCAAATGAATGGAGTTCAAATTCAAATTATGGGAAATGGTGGTGGATCTGATATTTTATATAAAAATATCAATGAAAAAAGATTTTCTAACAAAACAGAGATTAGTGGTAAGCGTTTTTTAATTAAAGACAAACTAACAAACTATGAATGGGAAATGAGTGGCGAAACAAAAAATATTGGAAACTATACATGTTATAAAGCTACTCGAAAACGAGAAGAAACCAGAATTTCTTTTTCTATGGCTGATGATGAAAAAGAAAAGAAAAGTGAAGAGAAAAAAGAAACTGTAACTATTGAAACTATAGCTTGGTATACTCCTCAAATACCAGTAAGTAATGGCCCAGGAAGATTTTGGGGTTTACCTGGTTTAATATTAGAAATACAAGATGGAAAACAAACTATTGTTTGTACAGAAATTGTGTTAAACCCATCAGAGAAAATCGCTATTAAAGAACCTAAAAAAGGAAAAAAAGTAACACAAGAAAAGTTTGAGAAAATAATGGACGAACATTCTAAAGATATGATGGAGCGTTTTAAAAATAAACGTAAAAGTAAAGACGGAAATTCTTACAGTATTGAAATTCAAGGATAGTAAATTAAACCTTTGGTATTGTTTATAGTCTAATTCTTAAATATTAAGAATTATTCAAAAATAAAACCAGAGATATGAGAAAAATCACTACTTATCTATTTCTTTTATGTACCATTTCATTATGGTCGCAAAAACAGTTTCAAGGTAGAGCAGTTTATCAATCTAAAACAACTGTTGATATGAGTTCTTGGGGAGCAGAAATGTCTGAAGAACGAAAGAAACAAATAAAGGCGCGTATGAAAAACTTTTTAGAAAAATCATACACTTTAAACTTTACGACCAAAGAATCTGTATATAAAGAAGAAGCAAAATTGCAAGCTCCTGGAACTAGAGGATTTCGCTTTGGCGGTTTTACTGGGGGAGGAATTAAATATAAAAACCTTCAAGCGAACAAAGCTCTAGAGTCTGTTGAGTTTTTTGGTAAAAAGTTTTTAATAACTGATAGTGCTGAAAAACCAAAATGGGAGCTTGGTAGTGATACAAAGCAAATAGGGAAATATACTTGTTTTAAAGCTACATTAGTAAAAAAAGTTGGTGCTTTTGATTGGAGAAATATGAGAAGGAGGGGAAGAGGAAGAGGTAAAGGAAAGAAGCCTTCTGATAAATCAAAAACAACTAAAGTGACAGAAGAAATTGAAATACCAAAAGAAATTACTGTAACTGCATGGTATACTCCTCAAATACCCGTAAGTAATGGACCTGGAGAATATTGGGGATTGCCAGGGTTAATCCTTGAAATTAATGAAGGAAGAACCACCATTTTATGTTCTGAAGTAATAATGAATGTAAAAGATGAAGAAACTAAAATTGAAGCTCCAACTAAAGGAGATCAGGTGACAAGAGAAGAATATAATAAGATCGTGAAGAAAAAAATGGAGGAAATGAGAGAAATGTTTCAAAGAAGAAGAGGAGGAGGAAGAGGAAGAGGTCGTTTTTAAATAAATAACAATAACTTAGTAATTAACAAAATGAAAAAAATACTACTAGTGGTCATTTTAATGACTGCATGGGGTTCTTATGCCCAAGTAACAATGAAAGGAGTTGTGAAAGATAGCATTGGAAATCCTCTAGAAATGGCTAATGTAATAGCTATAAACAAACAAACTAAAAAGTTAGATTCCTATGGTTTTACTGATAGTAAAGGGAATTATAAATTAAATTTAAAAAAGAATTCTAATTATAGTATAAAGGTTAGTTATATAGGTAAGAAAACAGTTGAAGTTTCTGTGAATTCAAAGGAGTCAGATATTGAAAAAAGTATTAGTATGTTAACAGATGATACTCTTGATGAGGTTAACATAACTTATAAAATGCCTGTAACAGTTAAGGGAGATACCATAGTATATGATGCTGACAGTTTTAAAAGTGGTACAGAGAGAAAATTAGGAGATGTTCTTAAAAAACTACCAGGTATTGAGGTAAATGATGATGGAGAAATTGAAGTAGAGGGTAAGACCGTTAAGAAGGTAATGGTAGAGGGAAAAGATTTTTTTGATGGAGATAGTAAATTGGCTACAAAAAATATCCCAGCTGATGCCATTGATAAGGTTCAAGTACTTAAAAATCATAGTGAAGTTGGTCAGTTAAGTAGTGTAACTGATAATGAAGATAATGTTGTTATTAATTTAAAATTAAAAGAAGGAAAAAAGAATTTTTGGTTTGGAGAAGTTACAGCTGGTATAGGAATGGGCACTAGTAAAGAACGTTATATAGCACATCCTAAGCTGTTTTATTATAATCCTAAGTACAGTGTAAATATAATTACAGATGTAAATAATATAGGAGAAGTGCCATTTACAATGAGAGATTATTTTAAATTCACTGGAGGTTTTAGAAGTTTGGGAGGTAGTAGTAATGGTACAAACTTCAATGTTGGGTCTAATGATATATCATTCTTAACACTCCAAAATAATAGAGCTAAAGAGATAGAAACTAAGTTTGGAGCAGTGAATTTTAGTTATTCACCTAAAAAAACATGGGACTTAAGTGGTTTTGCAATTTATTCGGGAAATAAAACTGATATTGAACAAATGACAAGCAGAACCTATTCAAATGCAACTATTGATAAAAATAATATACCACCATCTGCGGGTAAAATAATTGATACTGAAACTACTCAAGACCAAACTGCTCAAGTAAGTGATTTAGGTTTGTTTAAATTAAGCTCTAGCTATAAACCAAATTCAGCAAATCAATTTGATTATGATATTTTTGCAAAAGTTTCTGGTCAAGAGCAAAAGCAGTCTACAATTTCAAATAGAACATTTTTAAATGCAAATAACGAAATTGTTCCTATTAATCAAATTTCTACTCAAAATCCATTTTCTCTAAATCAAAATCTGAATTATTATTATACGTTAAATGATAAAAATATTTTTGCTTTTGAAGCCCAGCATTTATGGCAAGATGAAGATCCTTTTTATAATGCTAAACTGGAACAATTGTCATTTGCTAATTTAATAGGATTAAACTTAACGGCAAATCCATTTGATGTGATGCAAGAGAAAAGAATTAAAACAAATAAGTTTGATGCGAAATTAGACTATTACTATGTTTTAAATTCAAAAAGTAATATAAATGTAACTTTTGGAAGTACATTAAGTAATCAAAAGTTTAACTCTACTATTTTTGAAATTTTAAATGGAAATAGAACTTCGGTAAATAAAACGGAGTCTGTAAATGATGTAGATTTTACATTTAATGATTTATATCTTGGTTTACATTATAAATTTATTACTGGTATTTTTACCTTCAACCAAGGGTTTACATTACATAATTATACCTCAAAAAACACGCAGTTAGGATCAGTAGTTGATAATAATTTCACAAAACTTCTTCCAGATGCTTCAATAAAAGTGAATTTAAAGAAATCAGAAACTTTACGTTTACGTTATAGTATGCAAACTAGTTTTACAGATGTAAATCAATTAGCTCAAGGATATGTATTCAATAATTACAATAGTTTGTATTCTGGTAATAGGGAATTAGAGAATTCATTGTCACATAATGTAAACTTGAGTTATTTTAGTTTTAATATGTTTAATTATACTAATATTTTCGGATCTATTAATTATAGTAAAAGAATCGATGCAATTAAATCAAATACTCAGTTTTTAGGAGTCAATCAAGTTAGAACTTCTATAAATTCATTGTTTCCAGATGAAACAATTTCAGGAAGGTTAAATTTTCAAAAGAGTTACAGAAAGTTTAAAATCACATTAGGAGGAAATGTTTCTTATGCTAAATCAAATAGTTTAATAACTAATAGATTTAATAATGAGACTACAAACAGGTTATCTAAAACATTTACACAAAGTTATACAACTAAGTTTAGTACAAATTTTAGATCTGCTCCAAACTTTGATGTTGGGTATAATGTTGCAATCAATAATTCTAACATAGGTGGTGTAAAAAATACATTTACTACGCATAGTCCGTATATGAATTTAGATGTATTTTTTCTAAAAGAATTTGGGTTTACTTCTAAGTATACCTACAATCAGGTTGTTAGAGATGGAGAAACAATTGATAAGTATGGGTTCTTAAGAGCTGATTTAACGTATCAAAAGAAGGATAGTCAATGGGAATATAAAATTGGAGTTACTAACCTTTTAAATTCAAGAAGTTTAAATCAGAACAGTAGTAATGATATTTTTATAAGTAATAGTACATATATAATTCAACCTAGAATAGCGGTACTTAGTATTAAGTACAATTTATAGATAGATTATTTGAATAAAGAAAGGCGAGCATATTATGCTCGCCTTTTTTGTTTTATAGTAATAAATAAAATTATTTAATTATTAATTTCTTGGTAGTTTGTAGTCCACCATTTTGAATTTGTAGTAAATACATACCACTATTAACAGTATTGAATAATAACTCTTCAGAAAAAATTAAAGAAGAGTTAGAGAAGTTTTTAGACTCTACTAATCTTCCTCTAATATCAAATAGTTTTACAGATACTTTATCTTGTGTTTTAGTTTCAAAAGTTAATTTAAATCTACCATTTGAAGGATTAGGGAATAAATTGAAATTATTAAACGAAACTTCATCAGTTGAAGCAGTAGC
>JBELFC010000066.1:0-17921 GCA_042093175.1 Tenacibaculum sp.
TCATAGAACTAAAAATGACCAATACTCAAAAAGAACTGATAAATGAATGGATAGAAGATTCTAAAATTTTGCTAAAATACTATCTATCAAAAGCCCAATCCCTCAGAAAACAAAATAGACTTATTGGAATAATTTCTGCAATACTTTCAGCCGTTGTAGGTTCAAGTATTTTCATATCTTTAGGAGAAAAACCTACAAACAATAATGTAGCAATAATTACAGGTTTAATAAGTTTATCAGCTACAATATTAACTAGTGTACTGGCTTTTTTAAAATTACCAGAAATTGCTAATCAATGTCATAACTCAGGAAATCAATATGCCGAAATTAGAAAAGATCTGGAATTATTACTTGTCTCCAACCAAAATCTAGACATAGACCAAGAGCTAAATAAAATCAAAAATAAATGGGATGATATACGAAGTAATTCAATTCCTACTTCTGATAAGATAATGAAAAAATACAAAAATAAACTTTAAATAAAATTCTGAAATTCTTTCAGAGTATTCATAATAATCAGATATCTTAACTTACTATTTTGTCATTTAAAATAGATGTACAAAAAAACTAAAACTGTATTTGAGGTAGTATATTTTCACTGAATTGCTGTTTAATTGTTGTTCAAAACTAAAACAAAAAAAACCTTAAACTGTTCTAAAAAACAGACTAAGGGTTTATAAAGTGGAGTGTCCAAAATTGAATAAAATTTTTATTCTATTATAATGAAAAGTATGGTTTTTAATAGTTTATGATTTATTTTAATTTTTAATTTTTGTACCTTTGCTTTACAAGATGAAAAATGTAGTAAATAAAATAATATCAATTTTAATGACTTTTGTAGTTATCTTTTCTACAATGTCATTTACCATAAGTAGTCATTTTTGTGGTGAAGAATTAGTTGATATAAGTTTTTTTAAAGAAGCTGCTTCTTGTGGGATGGAAAAAAGTGTGCCTGATGGATGTACAATGTCTGCAAAAAACTGTTGTAGTGATATTGTTCAATTAATTGACGGACAAGACGATTTAAAATTATCGTCGTTTGATACATTGTCATTAGAGCAACATTTTTTTATAACATCTTTTTACTATTCTTATATTAATTTATTTGAAGAATTACATGATAAAGTAATTCCTTTTAAAGATTACTCACCACCATTTGTCGTCAAAAATATTCATCTTCTTGACGAAGTATATTTAATTTGATCTTAACAAATTAGACTTTTATATCCATTGATATTTTCAAAGGATATCTTCTAGTATTCGGTATTCTCATAATACCTATGTCTAATTATTTAAAATCATTTTTTTATGCTCAATAAAAGCATCAAATTTTTAATAGAAAACAAACTTATAGCTGTTTTACTACTCGTCTTGTTTATAGGTTGGGGAGTTATAAACGCACCTTTTAACTGGAATGTAGGCTTTTTACCAAATGCACCCGTAGCGGTAGATGCTATCCCAGATATTGGCGAAAACCAACAAATTGTATTTACAAAATGGGACGGACGTTCACCACAAAACATAGAAGACCAAATAACCTATCCGTTAACCACCTCGTTGTTAGGTATACCAGGCGTAAAAACCATTCGTAGTTCCTCGATGTTTGGGTTTTCGAGCATCTATATAATTTTTGAAGAAGACGTCGAATTTTACTGGAGTCGTTCACGTATTCTCGAAAAACTCAACTCGTTACCAAGTGGCTTATTACCAGAGGGCGTTAATCCAACTTTAGGACCCGATGCCACAGGTTTAGGACAAGTTTATTGGTACACATTAGAGGGCAGAGATAAAGACGGAAACGTAACAGGCGGTTGGGATTTACACGAACTGCGAAGCATACAAGATTACTATGTAAAATACGCCTTATCATCGGCAGGTGGTGTGTCTGAAGTAGCATCAATTGGTGGATATGTTCAAGAATATCAAATTGACGTAAACCCTGAATTAATGCGTCAATATAATATCAATCTGCAACAGGTTGTAAAAGCTGTAAAACAAAGCAACCAAGACATCGGAGCGCAAACCATAGAAATTAATCAAGTAGAATATTTGGTGCGTGGTTTAGGCTATATCACATCTATAAAAGATATTGAAAATGCGGTAGTTTCATCAGCAAATTACACACCAATTAAAATACAAGACATCGCCAAAGTATCGCTCGGCGCAAAAACTCGTAGAGGAATTTTAGACAAAGAGGGCGCAGAAGTTGTAGGCGGTGTTGTGGTGGCACGTTATGGTGCAAATCCGTTAGAAGTTATCAATAATGCCAAAGAAAAAATTAAAGAATTAAGCGCAGGATTACCTTCAAAAATGTTGACAGACGGCACAATATCACAGTTAACCATTGTACCGTTTTACGACCGTTCAGAACTTATTCAAGAAACATTAGGTACGCTTAACGAAGCGCTTACATTAGAAATACTCATTACCATTTTAGTAATTATTGTAATGGTGTATAATTTACGAGCATCCATTTTAATTTCGAGCTTGTTACCTGTGGCGGTTTTAATGGTATTTATCGCAATGAAAACCTTTGGAATTGATGCCAATATCGTAGCCTTATCAGGAATTGCAATCGCAATCGGAACAATGGTAGATGTAGGCGTAATTCTATCAGAAAACATCTTAAATCATTTAGAAAAAAATGAAAATAATTTACCAATCAATACCGTAGTTTATAATGCTACCACTGAAGTTTCAGGGGCTATTGTAACGGCAGTAATGACCACTATAATTAGCTTTTTACCAGTATTTACAATGGTTGGCGCAGAAGGTAAATTATTTAGTCCGTTAGCTTTTACCAAAACCTTTGCACTTATTATGGCATTGGTGGTGGCGTTGTTTTTAATTCCGCCATTTGCAACTATCATTTTTAAACGAAGAAGTATTACCAAAACCCTGTCGTACATCATCAATGCTGTATTAATTGGTTTGGGTATTATTTCTATTGTCTTCGGAAACTGGTTAGGAATACTCTTAATCGCTTTCGGCAGTACAGGCATTTTAAAACTACAACAAAAAGTTTCTAACAAACAAGTAAACCTTATTAATATAATTATTGCATCATTAGCTATTGTGTTTTTATTGGCTGAATATTGGCGACCTTTAGGTGTAGGCAAGAGCTTATTGTTAAACCTGTTGTTTGTGGCTATAATCTGTTTCGGGTTGTTAGGCGCATTCTCACTATTACGCAAATATTATGCTCAAATTTTACAATGGGCATTAGCAAACAAAATGCTCTTTTTGGCAATTCCAACCACCATTAGCATTCTCGGATTTTTAATTTTCAAAAACACAGGCAAAGAGTTTATGCCCTCTTTAAACGAAGGCTCGTTTTTACTAATGCCAACTTCAATGCCACATTCGGGCGTTGAAGAAAATAAACGTGTTTTACAACAGTTGGATATGGGTGTTGCCAATATTCCTGAAATAAAAACGGTAGTTGGTAAAGCAGGACGAACCGAATCAGCTTTAGACCCTGCGCCACTTTCAATGTATGAAAATGTAATTATTTACAAACCCGAATATGCACTTAATAACCACGGTGAACGTCAACGTTATCAAGTAAATAAAGATGGATTATTTGTATTGAAAAATGGCAAAACAGTAGCCAATCCAAATTCGACCTATACGGCTTCTAAAATTATTTTTTCTGATGTTTCTACGAATGAATTAATTGAAGATAACGACGGCGAGTTTTACCGAAATTGGCGACCTAACATAAAATCTACCAACGATATTTGGAACGAAATAGTTAAGGCAACCAAAATACCGGGTGTTACATCTGCACCAAAATTGCAACCTATCGAAACCCGATTGGTAATGCTACAAACTGGGATGCGTGCGCCAATGGGTATCAAAGTAAAAGGACAAAATTTAAAAGAAATTGAAGCCTTTGGTGTGCAATTAGAAAGCATTTTAAAAACAGTAACAGGTGTTAAAAAAGAAGCTGTTTTTGCTGATAGAATTGTAGGAAAACCATATCTGTTAATCGACATCGACAGAGAGAAAATAGCACGTTATGGTGTTTCTATTCAAGAGGTGCAAGATGTTTTAAAAGTTGCCGTTGGTGGTATGTCATTAACCCAAACCGTCGAGGGACGAGAGCGTTACGGCGTGCGTGTTCGTTACCCAAGAGAACTACGAACCACACCAACCGATTTAGAACAAATTTATGTACCTATAAACAAAGGAAATTCTGTACCATTAAGTGAGTTAGCAACCATTCGTTACGAACAAGGCGCACAAGTAATTAAAAGTGAAGACACCTTTCTAATTGGCTACGTGTTGTTTGATAAACTTAACGGTTTTGCCGAAGTAACCGTGGTTGAAAATGCGCAAAAAGCCATTCAGCAAAAAATAGAAAGTGGCAAATTAATTGTACCAAAAGGTATTAATTTTCAATTTACAGGAACATACGAAAATCAGATACGAGCCGAAAAAACCTTATCCGTAGTTGTACCATTGGCATTGCTTATCATTTTCATCATTTTATATTTTCAGTTCCGTTCAGCAACCACTTCTTTAATGGTGTTTACGGCAATTATTGTAGCCTTTGCAGGTGGATTTATAATGATGTGGCTTTACGGACAATCGTGGTTTTTAAACTTTAGCATTTTTGGGCAAAACATTCGAGAGCTGTTCCAAATGCACCCAATTAATTTAAGTGTTGCCGTTTGGGTAGGTTTTGTTGCTTTGTTTGGTATTGCAACAGACGACGGCGTAGTAATGGCAACTTATTTAAAACAAACCTTTACTAAAAATGAACCAACTACAAAAGCAGATATACGAAAATCGGTTGTAGAAGCAGGCGAAAAACGTATCAGACCGTGTTTAATGACAACGGCAACAACCGTATTGGCATTACTGCCTGTACTAACATCAACAGGAAGAGGAAGCGATATTATGATACCAATGGCAATTCCTGCATTTGGTGGTATGATTATCGACGTTACATCCTATTTTTTACTGCCTGTGTTGTATAGTTTACGAGAAGAATTTTTATTAAAAAGAAAGACTACAAATGAAAACTAAAAACATATTATCCATATTATTCATTCTTGTTTTTAGTGGATTTTCTAATGCACAAGAACTACAATCGCTTATTGATGAAGCCTTGGCAAATAATCCAAAAATTAAACAGTTTGAATTGCAATACAAACGTGTTTCAGAAAAGGTAAACGAAGTAAATACCTTACCCAATACCAACATTGGCGTAGGTTATTTTGTAAGCGAACCCGAAACGCGAACTGGTGCACAACGATTTAAAGTTTCAGTAAACCAAATGTTGCCTTGGTTTGGTACAATTAGTTCGAGAGAAGATTATGTAAGTTCCTTAGCCGATGCCAAGTTTGAAGATATTACCATTGCTAAACGACAATTAATCGCATCGGTATCAACTTCGTATTACAATTTGTACGCAATTAAGGCTAAACAACAGGTTTTAACCGAAAACATCAACTTGCTAAAAACTTACGAAACTATGGCGTTAACGTCGGTTGAAGTTGGTAAAGCATCAGCTGTAGATGTATTGCGTTTGCAAATGCGACAAAACGATTTAAACCAATCTAAAGCCATTTTACAACAACAATTTTTAGCTGAACAAACAGCCTTTAACAAGCTATTAAACAGAGATAAAAACACAGCGATATATGTGGTTTCAGAATTAGAAATACCGTTGGACGACAGCTCAATAAATACAGATAGTTTACAATTTCATCCTGAATTAATAAAATACGACAAGTTTTATCAATCAGTTGAAAAATCTGAACTATTAAACCAAAAGGAAAGTAGCCCAATGATTGGTTTGGGGTTAGATTATGTTAACGTTGCCCGACGTCCAGATATGAATTTTAACGATAACGGAAAAGATATTGTAATGCCAATGGTATCGTTTTCTATTCCAATTTTCAATAAAAAATATAAGTCGAAAACCAAACAAAACGAAATTCAGCAAGAAGAATTTAACAGTCAAAAACAAGAGCGATTTAACAGGTTAGAAACCTTGTTGGATAAAGCAATTAACGAACGTACATCGGCAAGAATTCGCTACAACACACAAAGCAAAAACTTGAAACAAGCAAAAAATGCCGAAACCATTCTTGTTAAAAGCTACGAAACAGGCACGATTGATTTTAAAGATGTTCTCGATATTCAAGAATTGCAGTTAAAGTTTCAGTTAAACCAAATTAAGGCGGTGCAAAATTATTATATACAAAGCACCATTATTAACTATTTAATTCAGTAAAAATGAAACACACATATAAAATTGACGGAATGACTTGCGGAAGCTGTAAAGCTAACGTAGAAAAAAGTTTAGATAGTTTAGATAACGTTACCGATGTAAAGGTGAATCTTGAAAATAAAGAAGCTGAAATAACTATGAGTAAGCATATTGGTTTATCAGATTTGCAAAATGTATTGAAAGAAAAATACACCATTTCTGAAAAACTACCTGTTAAAAAGGTAGCTACAAACACCTTTTCGGACTTTGAAATGGCACAAGAAAAAAGCAAATTCGAGCAATTAAAACCCTTGTTTTTAATCTTATTATACATTACAGTAGCAAGTATATTGTTACACTATAAAAATTGGAGTTGGCGTGAGTTTATGCTCGATTTTATGGGCTTATTTTATATCATATTCAGTTTTTTTAAAATGTTAGATTTAAAAGGTTTTCCAGATAGTTTTAGAATGTACGACCCGTTGGCAAAACGAGTGCCTGTATATGCCAAAATTTATCCATTTATAGAAACCATTTTAGGATTGATGTTTTTAATGCGATTTGAAATTAACATAGCACTAATTATAACCATTTTCGTATTGGGAATAACTACCGTAGGTGTAACCAAAACATTACTTGATAAAAAGGCAATTCGTTGTGCCTGTTTAGGTACAGCTTTAAAACTACCAATGACCGAAGCAACTTTTATAGAAAACGCTATTATGTTAGTAATGGCTGTATTAATGTTAATCTTTTAAAAAATGAAAAAACTCATCATATACATTATAATTTTAATGGCTGGATTAATTTTTGGAAAACTATTCTTTGGTAATTCATCAGATAACGAAACAAGCCACAATCATCAAGCCGAAAGTAACTCATCGCAAAAATGGACGTGTTCAATGCACCCACAAATTATGCAACCCGAAGCAGGCGATTGTCCAATTTGTGGTATGGATTTAATTCCTGCCGAAGTGAGCTCAGGAGGTTTATCGCCTAATCAATTTAAACTTACCAAAAATGCAATGGCATTAGCTAATGTTCAGACTACCGTGATTGGTAACACTTCTAAAAATGCGGATAATTTAATAACCTTATCAGGAAAAATTGCCGAAAACGAAGAAGCCAATGCAGTACAAGTAAGTTATTTTGCGGGACGAATAGAACGTTTAAATATCAGTTTTACAGGCGAAAGTATTAGAAAAGGACAACTTTTAGCCACCATTTATTCGCCTGAATTGGTTAAGGCACAACAAGAACTACTAACAGCATCTACCTTAAAAGAAACACAACCTGCATTGTATAAAGCAGTGCGTAATAAGTTAAAATTATGGAAGCTTTCAGACAATCAAATCAATCAAATTGAAAGTTCTAAAAAGGTAAAAGAAAATTTTCCTGTGTACGCTACTGTATCAGGAACAGTTTCAGAAAAATTAGTTGAACAAGGAGCTTATACAAAACAAGGTCAACCATTATTAAAAATTGCCAATTTGAATACGGTTTGGGCAAGCTTTGATGTGTACGAAAATCAAGTCAGTAATTTCAAAGTTGGGCAAGCTATTACTATTTCTACAAATGCGTATCCTAACGAAGTTTTTAATGCTAAAATTTCGTTTATCAATCCTGTTCTAAATCCGCAAACACGTACCGTAACTGTTCGAGCGGTTTTAAACAATCGAAAAGAACTCTTTAAACCCGAAATGTTTGTAACAGGAAAAGTAAATGCCAAAGTAAAAGAAACCAAAGCACAATTATTGATACCTGCATCGGCTGTTTTATGGACAGGAAAACGTTCAATAGTGTATGTAAAGCCAGATACCAGCAATCCTATTTTTGAAATGAAAGAAATAGTATTAGGTAACAAATTAGGCGATAATTATGAAGTGAAAAGTGGCTTACAATCAGGCGACGAAGTGGTAACCAATGGCGTATTTACTATTGATGCATCGGCACAATTACAAGGTAAAAAATCGATGATGAACCATAAAAAAACTATGAGCGAACAGTTTAAAGTCAATAAAAAGTTTAAATCGCAATTACAAAGCACCTACGAAGAATACATTAAATTAAAGGATAACTTAATAAAAACAGATGCTGATCAAGCAAAAAATAGTGCATCAAATCTACACAAGGCATTACAAAAAATTGACATAAAACTCTTAGCTAATAATCATGCATACAAACAATGGATGGCACTATCCAAAACCCTTCGCTTAAGTAGTAATGCTATTCTCAATTCTGCAGATATAAAAGAACAGCGCAAACAATTTAAGATCTTGTCAGAGCATTTTATTTTAGCAGTACAATCGTTTGGCATAAACGAAATTAGTTACAAACAATATTGTCCAATGGCAGATAGTGATAAAGGTGCATATTGGTTAAGCAAAGAAAAACAAATATTAAATCCGTATTTCGGAGATATGATGCTGAAATGTGGAGAAGTAAAACAAGTAATAAATAATAATTAATTTTTTAAACAATGAAAAGAGTAATTTTAAGTATAGCAATTATAGCTACAATCGGGTTGGTGAGTTGTAAAAACGAAGTAAAAAAAGAAATAACCAAAACAGAGCAAACTACAACTAACAAAGTAGCCTCTACCGAAACAACATTTGGTGTTCGTGGTAACTGCGGAATGTGTAAAAATACCATTGAAACAGCAGCTAAGAATTTAGAAGGTGTTAATATGGCAGAGTGGGATAAAGTAAGAAAAGAGATAAAAGTTTCTTTTGATCACACAAAAGTAAGTGAGGACGATATTCATAAAGCTATAGCAACTTCTGGTTATGATACAGATAAAGTAATGGGTAATGATTCTGCTTATAAAAATTTACCTGGTTGTTGTAAATATGACCATGAGATGGAAATGAGTTTAAAGGGAGAGGTAAAAGAAACTGAAAACTCAAATCATTAAACACTTGTTCTGTCACCTATATTGACACCTAAAATAAAAAACCTGTAAACATAATGCTTACAGGTTTTTTTGTGGAGACGCCGAGAATCGAACTCGGGTCCAAACAAGCAGCTCAAAGGCTTTCTACATACTTAGTTTTTGTTTGGTTTTCATCCTAAAGCTGACCAAAAACTGCCTACTTTAAGCCTATCTTCTTTAGTTTCAAAAACCTATCGAAGTACTAAGTTTTCTATGTTTATTTTTACGATGCCCAAAAGTGAAACGCCATAAACCAAGGCTTTTCGTGGACATAAAGCTTGCTCACCTTGTGAGCCTAGGCTAATCCTACTATAATTCAGATTATGCAGCTAAAGCGTAGTTATCTTCGCCGTTTAAAAAGTTGAAATAAGTTTTACGAGTTATCATTTCACTCCTCGGTATGCTTACGTTATCACTGACCTTGCTGTCAAAACCAGTCGTCCCCAATATGTCAAAGAATTACTTATTTATGTCAAAAAACATACCATCTAACAAAATATTAAATGAAATCTTATTCTATTTAAATAAGCGAAGGCAAATATAAAAAAATACTACTTGTAAATTACTTTTAAAAAAAGTATTTTCGCAGAAGTTGTTGTAAACTACAACATTTATAGATAAATTGTTTAATTTTAATACAAATAGAATAGATATGAAATTCGGAATTATAAGAGAACGCAAAAATCCACCAGATAGAAGAGTTGTGTTTTCACCTCAAAAATTGCAAGAATTTCAACAACAGTTTCCTCAAGCTGAAATTGTAATAGAAAGTTCTGATATTAGAGTTTTTAATGATGATGCTTATAAAAATGCAGGATTTAAAGTTACTGATGATATTAGTGATTGTGATGTTTTGTTAGGGGTTAAAGAAGTTCCTATTGAGAATTTAATTCCAAATAAAAAATATTTTTTCTTTTCACACACTATTAAAAAGCAACCTTATAACAGGAAATTGTTAAAAGCAATGTTAGAAAAAAACATTGAACTATTTGACCATGAAACCATTATAAAAGAAAATGGTGCTCGTTTAATTGGTTTTGGACGTTATGCTGGTTTAGTAGGTGCTTATAATGGACTTAGAGCTATTGGTTTAAAAGACGGTTCTTTTGCTTTACCTAAGGTTGAAAGTTTATCCGATTTAGATGCTGTAAAGACCGAATTAGATAAAATTACATTACCAAATATCAAAATTTTACTTTCTGGTACAGGTAAAGTTGCTTATGGAGCCAAAGAAATTTTAGATCATTTAAAAATAAAAGAAATAAGTGATGCTTTATATTTAACGGCTAAATTTACTGAACCTACGTATTGTATGGTAGATGTTATGGAATATAGCAAGCGTACAGATGGTAAAGTAGGAGATAAATTTGAGTTTTATAAAGACCCTAGTGGTTATGAAAGTAACTTTATGCCATACGCTAAAGAAACTGACTTTTTTATTGCTGGTCATTTTTATGGTGATGGAGCTCCTTACTTATTTACTAGAGATGATGCTAAAAAAGAAGACTTTAACATCAAATTTGTAGCAGATATTTCATGTGATGTTGACGGACCTGTTGCTTCAACAATAAGACCTTCAACAATAGCAGATCCAATATACGGTTATAACCCTGTAACAGAATCTGAAATTGATTTTAAAGATGATGATGCTATAGTAGTGATGGCTGTTGACAATTTACCTTGTGAACTACCTAAAGATGCTAGTGAAGGGTTTGGTGATATGTTTTTAGAACATGTTATTCCTTCTTTTTACAATAATGATAAAGATGGTATATTAGCCCGCGCTAAAATGACAGAAACCGGAAAATTAACCAATCGTTATTCCTACCTTCAAGATTTTGTAGAAGGAAAAGAATAATAACAATACTATTCCCGCTTCAAAGCGGGATTTTTTTATGCTACCTGACAAACAATTTTTAATTGATACTGCTAACATGAAAATGCCTTTTGGTAAATATAAAGGCACTTTTTTAATTGATATACCTGAGTATTATTTAGTATGGTATAAGAACAAAGGTTTTCCTGCAGGAAAATTAGGAAAAATGATGGCGCTTGTTTATGAATTACAACTTAATGGATTAGAAGATATTTTAAGAAAAATCAGAACCTTCTAATTTTTTTGGTTTTTCTAAATAAAGAACAGTAGCTATCCCTAATGTGTACGCTATTAGATCACCAATACTAAATGTTGCTCCAAATATTATAGTTGCTAACTTATTGTTTTGCATCCCTATACACTCTAAAAAAGAGGTTAACTGTAAAAACTCAACTAAAAAAGAAAAAAGTAATACACCTATTCCTATTGTTATATTTGAGAAATTGGAAAATGCTTTCACCAAATAAAAGAGTAAAATTACCACCAAAAAATCACCCAATGTGTGCCTTATAAAACCAGAAGTTTGAGCAATTATTAGCTCTGCTATAAAAACTAAAACAGCTTTCTTAAAATAATTTAAACTAATATTCATTTATAAAGTTTTAAAAGTAAAGTACCATAACCAGTATGGTACTTTATTGTATTCATTAATACCTATAGCTTGTTAATCGTTTTGCCAATCAATTTTTCTTGATGCATACATTACGGAAGCTAAGATTATAAATAACCCTACACTACCAACCAATAATGCGTAGTTTTCTAATTGGATAATGATGTAAATGAAGGTATATAAAATAACAAGGGAAGCTCCTATAAATAATGGGAACTTAATATTTTTTAAAATAGATTTAGAATAGGCTGTTATTAAAGATACTACTGAAATTCCTGCTATTAAATATGCTTTGAAAAAACTACTATGTTCAGATATTGATATTAACAATGTATAAAACATAATTAATGCGATACCAATCATTAAATATTGAAATGTATGTATAGATATTTTACTCATGGTTTGAATTAAGAAAAACACCAAAAAAGTTAACCCAATAACCAAAAACCCATATTTAGCTGAACGTTCACTTTGTTGATATTCATCTACAGGAATCATGAAATTAACTCCAAATGCATATTCTTTTAAATTGGGTACCCCTTTAAAAAATTGTTGTGGGTATGGTCTATTTATTTCAAGCACTTTCCATTTAGCATTAAACCCAGTATCAGATATTTTATCAGAATTATAAGGTAAATATTCTCCTAAAAAATTAGCGGTTTTCCAATCGGATTTTATTTCAATAGTAGTTTCTTTACCAACAGGTATAAAACGAATTTGTTTACTCCCATTTATGTTCATATCTAAACTAAAATTCACTTCTTTTTTTAAAGGTACATCCTCTAATTTTAGATACTTACTTTCTAACTTATGTAATTTAACATGTTTAGTATATGATTTAGCAGAATTATAAGTATCTCTTTTTGAACTGAACGCATAGGTACTATTATTCAATTTTAATTCCACAAGGCTATTTACACCCTTTAAGTTTGAAGTTTTAATTATTAATTTTGATTTTTCCCAAATTATATTTTCAGGTTTTATGTCTAATTCACTAAAGTCTGGTTTTACAAAGCTTCCTGAAATTGCTATTGAACTTTTGTATACTGCTGTTTTATAAATTCCTCGTTTTTTTTCTTCAGGATTAATCGTAGATGTAACATTTAGTTTTTTAGGAAAAAAATAAGCGTATTTTATATTCTCTATGCTTTCTTTACTGTTTTGTTGAGTTGCTGTGTTGAATATATTTTTAACTTTATACGTTTTGTAGGGCACTTTTAATATTGGGCCATACAACAATACTTCTTTACCCCATTTTTTATTGATTTCATTAACTACTTCCTGTTGCCTTCCCATGCGTTCATAAATCAAGCTTTTAATAAAGGACAAAGGAATTAATAGAATTACTATTAATAAGCCAATCATTAACATTCTTGCCGTAATTGAGTTTTTTAGCCATTTGCCAAATTTTCCATTTTGTTGATTTGATATTTCCATTTTCATCTTTTATTTAAAATATTAATTATTCTATACTCCTTTTTATTTAAGTAACTATTCATCTTTTTTTATAATAACCTGAGTTTAATTAATAGCTGTTTATTACAGCACAGTTCTCTTTTTCAATTCACTATACATTTTACGAACTCTTTTATTAAACTCAGGATTCCCATAGCAATCTCCCCCCTATTATTCACGACATTTACAATAAAAAAAATACAAAGCACTTTGAAACACAAAGTAATTATTCAAAAAAAATACTACTTATTTTTTATTAATTTTTCTAATGCACTTATATGCTTTTTAAATTCTAATTTCCCTTTTTCAGTAGCATAATACCTAGTATTAGGCTTTCTTCCTATAAATTGTTTTTCAATTCTTATAAATTCAACTTTTTCTAATGCTTTAGAATGACTTGCTAAATTTCCATCTGTAGCTCCTAATAACTCTTTTAAAGTTTTAAAATCTGCATACTCATTCACCATAAGAATAGACATAATACCTAGTCTAATTCTATGATCAAAAGCTTTATTTATATTTAAAATAATATTTTTCAAAAAAACTATTTTTTATCATATTTATAATACATTAAAGTACCGTAAATAATGTGCATTACCCCAAAACCTAGTACCCAAAACCAAAATCCGTATCCAGGAAAAATAGCACTAATTAAACCTAAAACGATTTCAGTTAAACCTAAATATTTAACATAACCCAATGTATATTTTGATGCATTGAATAATGAAATACCATAGAAAAGTAACATTAAAGCTCCAGATTGTCCATAACGCCCCTGACTCAAAACTATTATTACATATATACCACCAGCAACTAAAGGCACTAAAAAGTTAAATAATAATCTTCTTGTAGTTGGATCCCATATTTTCTCATGATTTTTCTTTGCCTTTTTTGTTGTTAAAAAAATGGCAGTTCCTACACTCAAAATCCCAATCAATAAAAGTACAATACTTAATAACTGAAATACTTTTCCATCTAAAGTTAAATAGCCTCTCCCATTAACATTCACTAACCAATAGGCATATCCTGCACCTAATAAAGCATATATACCAGCTAAAATACCAGAAAGACCACTTAATGAAATAAAGCGTGATGATTTATTCATTAAATTTTTAATTTCAGATATATCTTTTAAATATTCTTCTCTACTCATTTTTTAAAGTACTTTGAACTACAAAGTAAATGTTTTTATTTTAGTATAACAAATATTTTTTTTCAAAAAATAAAGAATTGAAATGTGTTATTCTACTAATACTTTGTATTGCATTACCAGCTCATTATTTACATAAATATTTAAGTTGGTATTTTCTTTAGGCTTTTTAAAATAAATTCGACTTGTAGAATTAGTATTCTTAACATGAGGAACTCTTAGATATTTATCATTGGAATATGTATATAAAATTGAAGATTTTTTATCTATTCCTTTAAGCTTTAAATATAATTTTTCTTTTTTATTTACTTTAATCTCTCCTAATTTTGGAGTAATGATTTCAATATTTGATGTTAAAAAAGAATCATGAAAAAAAGGATCATTACAAAACTCTTTTAAAGGCTTTTGTTTTAAATACTTTCTCCAAAAAACCTTAGAAGGAAAGTGAGTTAATCTAAGTTTTTCTTTATTCACATCAAAAAAACTTACATCTAAATACTTTTGCCAAACTCCTTTATAATTATACCCTGCTCCATACGTTAAATCAATAAGTTTCCATTGATTATTTACATACACCGCATTCCAAACATGATTCTTATTAGAAACCATCTTACCAATTTGTTCTACGGATGATCTAGTATATCCATAAATTAATTCATTTTTAATTTTAAGGGCATTACAAACCTTATTAAACAATAATGCATAACCTAAGCATACTGCTTTTTTTGTTTCAAACGCTTCTACTATGGTTTGCCTGTTTTTATAATCCTTTAGTCTTTTAAGGCTTTCTTTGTTCTGATAAATCAAAAATTCAGGAGAAAACAATACGTTTGAGTTTTCATAGGCTATATTTAAGGCTACCCATGTATATACTGCCCTGGCCTTCTCAATTTTAGTTTCAAAATCATAGTCAATTTTTTTAACTAACTGATCTATAGATTTTATATTATTATATGAGAGAATAATTTTATCAACCTTAGCAAGTTTTACGTCTAATAAACCCTCTTGTGAAAAGACAAATGTTGATACAGTGAAAAGTAAAAAAGTAAATAGTAATTTTTTCATAACTTCATTTTCAAATAAATATACAAATTAATATTCAACTATAATAAAACCTAATACAGTACCTTTCTTATTGATTTTAAGCAAGAAAAATACTGTTAGAAAACATTTAATCTTACTTGAAAGTACTATAGAAGCTTATACTCTATATTAATTTATACTCTATATAAATTTTACCGTCAACAACTAAAAATAACTTGTTACAATTTTTTGTAGGTGTAATTTTAATATAACCAACATCATTTTTATAGATAAGGCTTGGTTTTTTAGCAAATCTGTAACTACTTAATCCACACAAAACAGTTTGAAATGACGAAAGGTTTTTTACTTTTAAAAGTACAGTGTTTTTCGTTTTAATAATCCCTTTTAAAGGGCCTAATAACTCTAAATTAGTTTTTAAAAAGTCAGAAGAATAAATTGGTTGGTCATAAAATTCTTTTTTTGAAAGCTTCATTCCAAACAACCATTTTTTATCTTTCGGGTAATGCGTTTTTAAATAATGTTTTTTAGGAAAGTTAAAAAAGTATTCATTAAAATTTGGTTGCCATCTTCCATTTATCACTGCTCCTGATGCCCAAGTAGCATCCATAAGAACCCATTTATTATTTATTTTAACAACATTCCAAGCATGGTTTGGTACATTTAATTTTTCTCCTATATCATATATAGAATTTCTTACATACCCCTTAATTACTTCATTTTCAAAACCTAGATAACTTAAAACCTTGGCTAAAGTTTGTGCATACCCTTCACAAACTCCTTTGTTTGTTTTTAATGTTTTAGCAACAATACTGTCTTTAATAGCTTGTATTTTCTGTAACCTGTCTTCTTCGTTTTTATAACTAAATCCAATTACTTTTTTAGACTGATTTTGATACGCAGATAAATTATATTTTATATTGTTAGACACCCAATAAAACGCAGCTTTGGCTTGCCCTTCTTTAGATGTAAAGTCTTTTGCTACTTTTTTAGCAAGACGTTTAGCTGTTAAATGTTTAGGGTATTTTTTTAGCTTCTCATTAATTTCTTTAAAGCTTTGAGATGTAACATTAAAAGAAATAAATAAAATTAAATATAAAAAAAGTTTGCTCATATTATATTAAGGGATTATAATTTTAACTAACTAACCAAAAACTATGCCTACAATTTAATAATTGTTTTTCTAATAGCAATTAAATTAGTTAATAATGCCTCTAAATATTTTAGATCTAACATATTTGCACCATCACTTTTAGCATTTGAAGGGTCAAAATGAGTTTCAATAAAAAGCCCATCAACATTATTTACAACACCTGCTCTTGCTATTGTTTCAATCATATCAGGTCTACCTCCAGTTACTCCACTTGATTGATTTGGTTGTTGCAAAGAATGTGTAACATCTAATACCGTAGGTGCATATTGTCTCATTGTAGGAATTCCTCTAAAATCAACAATCATATCTTGATAACCGAACATAGTACCTCTATCCGTAATCCAAGCCTTATTATTTCCAGAATCGTGAACTTTTTTCACTGCATGTTGCATTGCTTCTGGACTCATAAATTGTCCTTTTTTAAGATTTACAACTTTGCCAGTTTTTGCAGCAGCTACTACTAAATCTGTTTGTCGTACTAAAAATGCAGGTATTTGTAAAACATCAACAAACTCCGCCGCTTTTTCTGCATCTGATACTTCGTGAATATCAGTAACAGTTGGAACATTAAACGTTTCAGAAACTTTACGTAAAATTTTTAAAGCTTTCTCATCTCCTATTCCAGTAAAACTATCAACTCTACTCCTATTCGCCTTTTTAAAACTCCCTTTAAATATATAAGGTATCTCTAACTTGTCAGTTATGGAAATTACTTTTTCAGCAATTCTTAAAGCCATATCTTCACCTTCTATAGCACAAGGTCCAGCTAAAAGAAAAAAGTTATTTGAATTACTATGTTTTATATTAGGAATATCTGATAAATGCATATTAGTTATTTATTTAAAAACAAAAATAAGAAATTAAATTAGCTATATTTAGACTTTAAAATCAATTTAACATGAATAAAAAACCAATATTCCTTTTAGCATTAATTTTTTCGTTTATTTCTTGTAAACAAACAAAAAATATTAAACGAAATAACACAAAAGTTACTCAAAAAAAGAATATTTCAATAGATTCTTCATTAGTACGTAAACATTTATACACATTATCTTCTGATGATATGGAAGGGAGAAAGCCTGGAACAGAAGGGATGGAAAAAACTACTGTATATATTGAAAACGAATATAAAAAAATAGGTTTAAAAACTTTTGGTGACCTTAAAAGTTATCGTCAAAACTTTACTCATAAAGGAATTAAAATGAGTAATATTATTGGCGTGTTGGAAGGAAAATCTAAGAAAGATGAATTTGTTATTGTATCGGCTCATCATGATCACTTAGGTGTTAAAAAAAGTGGAGATGGTGATCGCATATTTAACGGTGCTAATGATGATGCTTCTGGTGTAGTTGGTGTTTTAACTTTAGCTGAATATTTTGCAAAAAGTGGTGCTAACGAACGTAGTATTTTATTTGTTTGTTTTACAGCTGAAGAGATGGGATTAATAGGATCTACATACTTTGGTAAAGGAATTGACCCAA
>JBELFC010000067.1:0-11259 GCA_042093175.1 Tenacibaculum sp.
GATTAGGGAATAAATTGAAATTATTAAACGAAACTTCATCAGTTGAAGCAGTAGCTTCTTCAATAAAAACTGTATAATCTTCAACTTCACCATCAAAACCTGTTTCACATACACCAGGGAATCCATCACCAGCAAATTTAGTTGAAACTCTTAAGATAGTAGTACCTAATACAGCATCATTAGGAACTGTTATACTTAAAGGGCTTAAAGATGTTTGTCCATTAGTACTTCCTGTAACGGTTCCTAAATCAAATTTTTCATTGTCATCAAATTGACAATTTTGATTCCAATCGATCCATGCTAAAGTTCTTGTTGAATATTTTTCAGTAGCTGAATCGTCAGTATTAGTGTTTACTGTTAATTCATGAGTAGCTCCTTTTTTAACTCTAGTTACAATATGCCTGAAACTATTATATGCTTGTGTTTTATTTAATGTTACATTATTTATAGTATTAAACTTAACTAAAGTTGTTCCAGTTTGATATGTTGTTGAACCTGAAGAGCCACAAACAGAACTTTTAATGTTTAATTTTATATCTATATTTTTTTCTAAAGTAGTAGATTTCGCATTTAAGGTAATAATATGATCACCATCAACAACAGCATTTAAATTAGTTACTTTTAAAGAAAAGTTACCGTTTGAATTAATTGTTGTTGGAGTTATTTCTGTAGTAGCACCTGTAGGACTTTTTGTAATAGTTAAGTTAACTGTTTCAGAAAAACCATTAGAAGTAATATAATTAAAGTCAAATATTTGTTCACTTGTTCCAGATTTACAAATTGATACATCACCAGTAGTGTTTGAAATTGCAAAATCAGGAGTTGAGTTTATAGTGAATTTAGGAGTTATATTATAAAAAATATTGTCAGCTGCTTCTATTAAAATAACAGCATTCGTTGTGTTAGCGATACTACTAGGTAAAAGAATAGATTCACTTCCATCATTTGGGGTATTTGAGGCTAATGTAATACTAAAAGTATTACCACCATCCGTAGATAATTTAATATTTACGTTTTTACAATTAATAGGGCTTATATTTGATTTCCCTACAGCCCAAGTAATATCTCTAGTGGTATTTTGAGCCCAGGTAGCTTGGTTACTAATTGTGAAAGCAGGAGAATCTGTAACTGTAATTTTAATATCATCTCTAGCACTAGCTCCACCTCCAGAATTATTGTCTCTAACTGTAAATGAAAAATTCATATCTCTTGCAACAGAAGGTAATACTTCCCATTGTGTAGATGTAGCTCCAGAAAGAATTGTACTCAATTCAGGGAAATATCTCTCTGGTGTTGTTTTTGAAGAAAGAGACCTAAATAAAGGACCTCCAGTATTGGTAGCAACAGGTGGCATTACAGCAATTTCAGTATCAATCTGTTCCCAGTTATAAGTTAAGCTTGTTGTTCCATCAGCATCGGTAGCTTTTCCTTTTAAAATAAAAGGAGTAGATTTAGGAATACTCACATCAGCCCCAGCATCAGCAGTTGGAGCATTGTTTCCTGTATTAGTTGTTGTTGCACAGGTAGCTGATCTTTGAATTGTACTCCACATTTCAGCAATACTAACAGAATGAAAATGATCATCACTATTAGCTTGCACATTAGGAGTACAAATACCTGCATAAGCCATAATAGAAGAACCACTTCCAGGTTCTACTGCTGTTGAACCATTTCTATTTCCATTACAAGAATTGTTAAAAGTATGATTAGCACCAAATTGATGTCCAATTTCATGAGCAACATAATCAATATCGTAAGGGTCACCAATTGGGTTTGTTCTACCTGTTACACCTCTACCTTTTTGACCAGTAACACAAACAACACCTAAACCAGCAAGTCCACCAGCCCCAGTACTAAAAGTATGTCCAATATCATAATTACTATTTCCAATTACATTATCACAAATTCTTTGACTTTCGGCAATTAAAGAAGTAGCACTAGAGTTTGAAAGGTTATCAGTATTGGCATCAAGAAAAATTAATTTTTCATTATCACTTACTATAACCATTTTAACAGATAAATCACGTTCATAAACAAGATTTACACGAGCCATTGTAGTGTTCATTGCTGATAAAACAGCTGCTTTTTTTGTAGCATCAGTGGCTGTTGAAGGAACGCTTTGATTGGTTAAATGAAATTGAGAATATTCTCCAGTAGAAGCTATAGCTATTTTGAAGGTTCTTAATTTTCCATCATTAGCATTTCTATTTGCTGTTTTATTAGTACTAGGGAAATGTTTGTTTTTTAATTCATCTGCCTTACACTCAAAATCATCTCTACTAGAAACAAAGTCTTCTTTTTTATAAGAAATATAGTTTTTATTGTCTTTGGTTAAAGGATCAATGTATAAAGTACTGTATTTTCCTGATATTATCATAACATGAACTCCATCTGTTCCAATACTTATTTTAGCTGTTGCAGAAGGGTCATCTATACCTTTTGCAGAATACGATTTTATAGAAGGAAATTTTTTTGCAAGGCCATCCTCAAAATTAGAAGATTCAGTTACCAAATATTTGGTAGTCTTTCCAAATGCATTAGGAAGTTCTACAATATTTGAACTATTTTTTGAACTGAAATTTAATTGAGAAGTAAAATCATCAATATCTAAAGAGAAAAGATGATGCTTTTGAGGAGTGTCTCCTCGTTGATATAATTCTGATTTACTTCTTTGATTACCGGATTCCATTTTTTTCCAGTAATTTTGTGCATTAGAAATAGAAGCTAATGACAACAAGAGTAACAAAAGGGTAATTTTTTTCATTTGTTGTTTAATTTTAAAGTTTAAAAAATGAATTTCTTAAGTAGAGATGGGGATAAACAACGAAAATATGAATAAAAATGTACATGTAAAAGATTTGTTAATAAAAGATTACAAGGAAACTTGGGATTTACAAACAAAGTTGTTAAATGAAATCGTTACATTGAAGAGAGAAAGAAGGAACGGATCGGTTGATATTGTAACTCCAAATCACTTTTTATTTGTAGAGCATCCTCATGTATATACACTAGGTAAATCGGGAGATTTTAATAACTTATTATTAAATGAAAATCAATTAAAAGAAAAAGGAGCTACATTTTATAAAATTAATAGAGGAGGTGATATTACGTATCATGGTCCTGGTCAAATTGTTGGTTATCCTATTTTAGATTTAGAGAATTTTTTTACAGATATTCATAAATATTTACGATTATTAGAAGAGGCTATTATTTTAACATTAGCTGAATATGGTATTAAGAGTGAAAGAAGTGAAGGGGAAACGGGAGTATGGTTAGATGTTGGAACTCCTTTTGCTAGAAAAATATGTGCTATGGGAATTCGTGCTAGTAGATGGGTAACAATGCATGGCTTTGCATTAAACGTAAATGCTAATCTTGGGTATTTTGATAATATTATTCCCTGCGGAATTAGAGGTAAAGCTGTTACTTCTATGGAAGTAGAATTAGGTGAGAAAGTTTCTGAAGAAGCTGTAAAAGAAAAAATATTAAAACACTTTAAATCATTATTTGAAGTTAAAGAGTTTATAAAATAAAAAAAGAGGTTGATTTTCAACCTCTTTTTTTTATAACAATAAAAGTCATTTTTATTTTTTAGCTTTAATATCAAAAGATATTTCCATTAAATCATTAATGAATTTATCTTTTAAGGCAGCATCAAATTTCTTTGAGCTATAAGTAACACCAAACTCAGTTCTATCAACACTAAAAGTTTCACTTTTTAATGTAGCTGAATCACCATCTTCAGTAACAGTTACAGGAATAGTAATACTTTTAATAACATCTTTTAATGTTAAATTACCAGTAACGTGTAATTTTCCATCTTTTTTTTCTGAACTAGCTATTACAAATTTAGCAGTAGGGAATTTTTCAACATCAAAGAAATCAGAAGCTTTTAAGTGTCCTTCTAATTTTTCTTTACCTTGTCCTGCTTCTAAATCAGTACATGTAATAGTATTCATGTCAATAGTAAATTCACCAGCTTTTAAGGTACCATTTTCTATATCAAAAATACCATTCTGAATTTTTAAAACTCCATTGTGTGATCCAGTAGGCTTATTTCCTTTCCAGGCAACAACAGATTCAGCAACGTTTGCTTTGTATGAGTTGATTACATTTTCTACTTTCTTTACATCTTTAACCTCTTCACCAGTAGCTGCTTTTTTCTTGTCGTTTTTACATGAAATAACAGTTAATGCTATAAAAGCAATTGCTAAAATTGATTTCTTCATAATATTGATTTTAATGATTGATTTTCTAATTTAGAACAAATGTAAATAAAAAATAGTTTCCGTGGAGATTATTTTTTAGTTATTAATTTGTTAATAACATAAGATGCTGCTTGTAAGCCAAATGCAGCTGGCATATAACTAATAGTACCATAAAAAGATTTTTTATAATTTGTACCGTCAGTAAGTTTTAAACTATTTGATTTTTGCATTTCTTCAGAATATACTGCTCTTATACCTTTATCAATGTTATGTTCTTTTAAACGCTTTCTTAAAACTCTAGCCATAGTACAGTGCTTAGTCTTACCTATATCTTTAATTTTAATTTTTGAAGCATCTAGTTTACCACCAGCTCCCATAGAACTAATAAGTTTTACTTTTTTTCTTTTGGCAGCAATCATTAAATTTAGTTTTGGAGTGATACTATCTATGCAATCCATTACATAATTATATTTACTATCTACAATTTCAAAAGCTCTTTCAGGTGAAAGGAATTCTTCAAACACAGTAAGTTCAATATCTGGGTTAATATCTTTAAGTCGTTCAGCAACTATTTTTGCTTTAGATTTGCCTATGGTACTATTTAATGCAGGTAATTGTCTATTAATATTTGTCTTATCAAATACATCACCATCAACAATTGTCATTTTTTGTACTCCTGCTCTTGCAATAAACTCTGCAGCAAATGAACCAACCCCGCCTAAACCAACAATTAAAATATTTGCCTTTTTAATTTTTTCCAATCCTTCTTGTTGTACTAATAATTCAGTACGTTCTAACCAACTCATACAATAAATATTCTATTAAAATTTTCTGTTATCTTTTGTTTAACTATGCTTAAGTCTTTCTCTTTTATTTGGGCAAATTTATTGTAAATGTTTTTAATAGATTCATTAGAATCATCAGTTTCTAAAAAAATGTTTTCTACAGGTATTTCTTTTATAGTATTCTGAAGTTTCTCGTTTCTTAAAAAGCTTGCGCCAATTGAAATAATAATATTGTTTTTTATTAAATCATTAGCTATTTGTTTGTTTTTATTGAACCCATGAATAATCCATTGCTGTTGAGGTTTGTATTCTTTTTTAAGATGAATAATATCATTAAAAGCTTTTACGCAGTGAATAATTAAAGGTTTGTTATATTTTTCTGATAATAAAATATGCTTTTTGAAAACGCTTATTTGAAGATTGTAGTTTGTTTTAGATAATTTATCTAAGCCACATTCGCCAATTGCTAAACAATTTTTTGCATATAGTTTTTGTTCTATGTTTTTAAAATCTAATTGGAGGTTATTTTCTGTAATATACCAAGGATGTATTCCAATAGAAAAAGGATTGTTTTTTGGAACAGTATTATTGGGATAGATATTAGTTATTGATAAAATCTCAGGACATTGTTTAGTTGCGTGCGAATGAATATCAATAAAATCCATAAAGTTAATTTTATTCTTTATTTTTAGAATCAATAATGATAGTAACTGGTCCATCATTTAGTAATTCAACTTTCATATCGGCTCCAAATTGCCCAGTTTGTACTTTTTTATTTAGGTCAGTCTCTACCTGCTTAATAAATGCTTCATATAAAGGAATTGCAATATCAGGTTTCGCAGCTTTTATATAGCTTGGACGATTCCCCTTTTTTGTAGAAGCGTGTAAAGTGAATTGACTAACAATAATAATATCTCCTTTATTATTTATGATAGATGTATTCATAACACCTTCGTCATCATTAAATATCCGAAGGTTGCATATTTTTTTTGACAACCAACTAATATCATCAAAAGTATCTTCATTAACGATACCTAATAAAACAAGAAGCCCGTTTTTAATATTAGCAACTTTTTCATTGTTAATGGTAACACTAGCTTTTGAAACTCTTTGTATTATAGCTTTCATTTATAACTTATTTCCAAATATCTGTTCGATAATTTTCTTCTTCTCCTTCTAGAATTTGTAAATAACTTTTATAACGAGACCAAGATATTTCATCCTTTTCAAGAGCATCTTTTACAGCACATTTAGGTTCATTAATATGAATACAATTGTTGAATTTGCAATTTTGTTTTAATGCAAAAAACTCAGGAAAGTAATCGCCTAATTCATACTTATCCATATCAACTACACCAAAACCTTTTATACCAGGAGTATCAATAATTCTAGCATTAAAGCTAAGGTCAAACATTTCAGCAAAAGTAGTAGTGTGTTGACCTTGTTTGTGTTGTTCTGAAATTTCCTTAGTTTTTAAATTTAATTCTGGCTCAATAGCATTTACTAAAGTTGTTTTTCCTACTCCTGAATGACCTGCAAACATGCTAACTTTATCAAGCATTAACTCCTTTATTAGGTCAACATTTTTATTCTCTTTAGCAGACACTTCAATACATTTATAACCAATAGCTTCATATATATCTTTTAAATATAATATTTCAGCTTTTTGATCTATTTGATAAGCATCAATTTTATTAAAAACTAAAACAACATTTATAGAGTATGCCTCAGCAGTTACTAAAAAACGATCTATAAAAGTAGTGAAAGTAGGTGGGTTGTCTATTGTAATTAACAGAAAAACTTGATCAATATTCGCAGCAATTACGTGAGTTTGTTTTGATAAGTTTACTGATTTTCTAACAATATAATTAGTTCGTTCTTTAATTTCAGAAATTACTCCAGTTTCATCATCTGTTTTAGTTTCTAAATTAAACTCAACAATATCACCTACTGAGATAGGATTCGTACTTTTAATACCTTTCATCCTAAATTTTCCTTTAATTCTACATTTATGAAAAGTATCTTCAGACTTTACCCAATACCAACTTCCTGTAGATTTATAAACCGTTCCAATCATATAACAAAGATGAGAATAAAAAATGAATGTAAATAGAGTTATTTTTGCATCAAATCACCTATTTTTTTAGGAATTGAGCCTCGTTCGCCAACTCTAACAATCATAAATATAATTTGCGGAATTAATCCAGGGTTTATAATTATAGATGCTTTTTGTGCAACTTTTTGATCTCTTTCTTGAATTGATTGTAATTTGTTGTTTTCTGGAGTAGAGGAGAGCTTTACTGCAAAATTCCAAGCACCATCTCTAGCTAATTTCATGCTAAAATCAATTAAAAAGCTGTCAATTTTATGAGTAAACTTTAATATTTTTTTTAAAAAGGGCCAAATAGTACTTAAGTCTTGTTCTACTTCGTTTACTAAAGAAGATAAAATTACGTTTATTTTATTGAAATCACCTTTAAGATTATCTATTGGGTGTCCTTCAGAAACTTGTGCAGCGGCAATACCTAAATCTAAATTTATATGCGCATTCATTCCTATAAGTAAATGTTGTAAAACAATAGGCCAGTATTTTGTAGAGATGCTAAATGCCTTTTCCCATGATTCACTTATTGGTTTGTTCTCTTTGTAATCATAATATGCTGTGATGTATCTTTTAGCAAAAATGACATCTAATTTTTCCATTCGTTTTCCATCTTCAAAGAAATTTTCAGAAATACCTTGTTTAACTTTTTTAGTTACTTTAAGGTAGAGAGCGGCAAAATAACCTAAAGTACTTTCGTTTTTAATAGTATCTTTAATGATATTTTGTAATGTTTCAATTACATCATCTATAGTTTCAATTGTTGGCATTTTAAAATAAGTTTGGTTGTGTTGAAATTACAAAAAAAACACAAATAAAAAGGTTGCCCAAAAGGCAACCTTATAGCATTTACTAGTATTAATTAGATTTTACCCTTTAATGATTTTTTCTTGATGATTTATACTCTCTTGGTGAATTGCCTTAAACATTTTTAAAACAAATTCTTCACTTAATCCTCTTCGTTCTCCTTCTAAAATCATATTTCCTAGAATTTCATTCCATCGCTTAGATTGAAGGACAGCTACATTTTTTTCTTTTTTTAGTTCCCCAATTTTGTCAGCAATTGTCATTCTTTTTCCAAGCATGTCAATCAATTGATTATCGGTAATATTTATTTGAGCTCTTAGGTTATCAAGTGACTCTCTATAGGTTTGATCGGTAGTTGTTTCTTTTCTAACACGTAGGTCGATCATCATTTGCTTTAAAGTATCTGGTGTTACCTGTTGAGCGGCATCACTCCATGCATTGTCTGGATCAATATGAGTTTCTATCATTAAACCATCAAAATTTAAATCTAAGGCAGTTTGAGAAACATCAAAAACCATATCTCTTTTTCCTGTAATATGAGAAGGATCGCAAATTAAAGGTAAATCAGGGAATCTGTTTTGAAATTCAATAGCTAATTGCCATTCTGGAATATTTCTATATTTTGATTTTTCATAAGTAGAAAAACCTCTATGTATAGCTCCTAGGTTTTTAATTCCTGCTGAGTATAAACGTTCTATACCACCTAGCCATAAAGCTAAATCTGGATTAACAGGGTTTTTTACTAAAACTATTTTATCGGTACCTTGAAGAGCATCAGCAATTTCTTGCATAATAAACGGACTAACTGTAGAACGGGCACCAAT
This sequence comes from Tenacibaculum sp., assembly GCA_042093175.1. Lineage (GTDB taxonomy): Bacteria > Bacteroidota > Bacteroidia > Flavobacteriales > Flavobacteriaceae > Polaribacter. The sequence continues at coordinate 8,726 of JBELFC010000067.1, forward strand.
CCAAAGCAAATCGATATCGTGTTCTAAGGCTAGTTTTACGTGAGCAGCATTAGCTACCTCAGTACAGGTTTTCATTCCTGTATCTTCTTTTACTTTTTGTAACCACTTTAATCCTAAAGCGCCAACACCTTCAAAATTACCAGGTCTTGTTCTTGGTTTCCAGATTCCAGCACGGTAATAGTTTACATCAGAATCTTTTAATTCATGTGCAATTTTTAAAACCTGATCTTCGGTTTCTGCACTACAAGGCCCTGCTATTACTAGTGGATGAGCAAGATTCATATCATCCAACCATGTTTTTAATTCTTTTGTATTTTCCATTTTACTTGTTGTTGTGGCTTTTAGTTTATGCCGTTTAAAATTTGTTTTATATGATTTGTGCTTTCCATTTCTTGATAAATTTCTGCAAAATTATCTTGAAGCATGAGTTCTTTAAACTGTTGTAAGTTTTGAATATATTCTTCCAATGTTTCTATAACATTGGTCTTGTTTTGCTCAAAAATAGGAGTCCACATTGCAGGTGAACTTTTAGCTAAACGTACTGTTGAAGCAAAACCACTCCCTGCCATATCAAAAATATCACGCTCATTTTTTTCTTTTTCAATTACTGTTTTTCCAAGCATGAAAGAACTTATGTGTGATAAATGAGAAACATAAGCAATGTGTTTATCGTGTGATTTAGGATCCATATAACGAATACGCATTCCAATTTTCGAGAAAATATCTAATGCTTTTTCTTGTAGTTTAAAAGCTGTTTTTTCTACTTCACAAATAATATTTGTTTTGCCTCGGTATAGATTTTTAAGAGCCGCTTTTGGTCCAGAAAATTCAGTTCCTGCTATTGGATGAGTAGCTAAAAAGTTTCTTCTTTTTGGGTGGTTTTTTATAATTTCACAAACATCTTCCTTAGTAGAGCCTACATCCATAACTAATGTATTGTCAGAAATTTCATCTAACACTTTTGGGGTTAATTTAAGAGAAGCATCTACTGGTACAGAAATAATTACAATATCTGCATTCTTTAAGTCGCTAAACGTAGCTTTCTGTTGAATAATTCCAATTTCCAAGGCTTGATTAAGATGCTCTTCATTTGTGTCTATTCCGTAAATAATCACTTCATTAAATTCATGTTGAATATCTAGTGCTAAACTTCCACCTATTAATCCTAATCCTATTACAAATACGTTCATTCTAAAATCGAGTTATTGCTTCTTTAATCTTTTCTTCAGGTACACATAATGAAAATCGAATGTATCCTTCACCTTGGCTTCCAAAAATTGTCCCTGGGGCAACAAATATGTGTTTGTTATGTAATAAATCGTCAACTACTTTTTCCGATTCTTGACCTTCAGGTAGTTTAGCCCAAACAAACATTCCTGAAGTGTTTTTGTTATAAGTACAGCCTAATGTATCAGCTATTTTGAAAATTAATTGTTGTCTTGATTGGTATATTTTATTTTGTTCTTTAAACCATTTATCGTCAAGTTCTAATGCTTTTATAGCTCCTTTTTGAATACCATAAAACATACCAGAATCCATTTGAGTTTTTACTTTTAAAACTTCGTTTAAAAAATGTTGATTACCAATTAATTTACCAACTCTCCAACCTGCCATGTTGTATGATTTACTTAAGGAGTTTAACTCAAGTGCTATATCTTTAGCTCCTTCAACTTGCAAAATACTTTTCGGAGTGTCGTTTAATATGAAGCTATATGGATTATCATTTACAATTACGATATGGTGTTTTTTTCCGAATTCGATTAATTGTTGATAGGTTTCTTTTAAGGCTTTTGTACCTGTTGGCATATGAGGGTAATTTACCCACATTAATTTTACGTTTGTTAAATCAAGTTTTTCTAACTCATTAAAGTTAGGTTGCCAATTGTTAGTAGCGTCTAATTCGTAAAAAACCGATTTAGCTCCTACTAGGTTGGTTACTGAACTATAAGTAGGGTAACCAGGGTTTGGAATTAAAACATGATCACCTTCATTTAAAAAAGCTAATGAAATATGCATAATCCCCTCTTTACTTCCCATTAAAGGAAGAATCTCGTTATCAGGGTTTATAATAACATTATATTTAGCCTTGTAAAAATTGGCAACAGCATTTCTAAATTCAGGTAAGCCCTGGTAACTTTGGTATTTATGAGCACCTACATCTGTTAAGCTATCTTGAATAGCTTTTATTACAGTAGAAGGTGGTTGTAAATCTGGGCTACCGATTCCCATATTTATTATTGGCTTTCCTTCAGAGGCTAATTGCCTTACTTCTTTTAATTTTTTTGAGAAGTAGTATTCTTGTACGGTTTCTAGTCTTTTTGCTGATTGAATCATTTTCTTCCGTTTTTATAAGCTCCTAAAACTTTAAATTCTTCTGCCATTATTTCTATAATTGCAATTGCTTTTTCATAATCTTTATAACTATCAAAAGTTACATCAACAAAGAATGAGTATTTCCAAGGTGATTCTATAACTGGTAATGATTGTATTTTTGTTAAATTCATTTTACAATCGCTTAATACATTTAAAATAGT
>JBELFC010000067.1:11359-17901 GCA_042093175.1 Tenacibaculum sp.
TCTACATCTTCAACTAACCTTATGTGCGGATGTTTTTTAAAAAACTCTTTACATTGTAATAAAGCCATTGGATGTGAGCATACTTCCTTAATTTCTTCAATTTTTTGACCAGGTAAAGCCATTAAATGATGATGGATGTTTAAGTATTCCTCTCCACTTATGTGTAAATTATTAGAGTCGATTAAAGCGTAATTAGGTATAATAGAGCCAGCAATTGTGTTCTCTATAGCCATAATAGCTTTATCTGATGTTTTATTTAATAAGCAATCTACAAGAATATCAAAAGACAAACATTCTTCTAACTGAACATCTTTCCCGTAAAAATCGCGAGCTACTTTATGATGATTAGAACCTTCGGCTCCTTGAATGGCTATTTTTTTCATTTTAGTGTAAAAAAAAAGCCTCGATGTTATCGAGACTTTATGGTTATAATATTTTTTTGTTATTTAAATATATGATATAAAGTCTCTGCTCTTACTAAAATAGTAAAAGAAAAAATAGAAACCTTGCCATACGTTTTGTAACATTCTTTGTGTCTTTAATTTGTACGTGACAAATCTTAGAAATTAATTTTACATAACCAAACTTTTGTGTAAAAAAAAAACTCTTCAATAAAAATTGAAGAGGTTTTGCGGTCTGGAGGGGCGCACCATCAATAACCATCTATATGTCTTAGCACAGTTGAACACATAAGTATGTGTGTTTTAGAACTGATATAAGTGAAAAAATACTTCTACACATTTTACAAATATTGTACTGAATTTGTTACTGAACAACTAAAATAACTTGTTTAATCAAGCTCATGATATATTCTAAATTGCCCAACTTTTTAAAGTATGTCTTGTTATACACTGTAAATTACTCTACAATAAGTTACTTCATCATTTCTATAATATGGTGTCTAGTACAATTATATATTGATTTCTATAATTTTTTTCTTATTGCAATATATTTTGTAATATACTATAGTATCTTGTAGCAATAAAATCAGCACCAGCTTCATTATAATGCACGTCATCAGACAATAAGTTGTCGGTAAACCCTGTAAACATATCAACTGTAATTATTTGTGATGTAGCTGTGCTTTTATTGGTGGCAATACGTAAAACTTCTTGTTGCATTTGATTAAAAAAACTTGTTAATTCAGAAGTCATTATAGAAGATCGTCCTGGTGCCATTTGCTCAATAATTATGGTAACATTTGGATTATTTGCTTGTAAAATGTCGATTATGGAATTTACATTAGAAACTACTTGGGCATAAGGCAACCCTTTAAGTCCATCATTTCCTCCAGGCGAACTAAACAGAACAATGTCTGGCGAACCTGTTTTATTTAACCAACCATTTAGACCATTTAAAATTTGTCCAGATGTCCATCCGCTTCTTCCTTCATGATCTGTGTCAAAATTCATAGAGTTGAATGTTGGGTAAATTGCTCCATCAGATTGTACTCCTATAAAATCAAATGTCTTATTGTTTTCTATTAAATCTTTCCAGAGTTCATAACGGTAACTTTCAAATGTTGGTCTTGCTCCTTCTACTCTTGAAGCTCCCAAAGGAAGAATTTTGTTTATTGAAGAGCTTTGAGGTGTAGCACTTGAATTATCATCATTGCTACATGCGTTGAACATCATGAATGATATTCCTAGCATTAAAATTTTTGTTGTTAAATTCATTATTATAGTGTTTTAAATTACAAAAGAATGGTCTTGTATATTAAAATGATATCCTTCCATAAAAACTTTGGTTTTGCATACCCTTTTCTTTTATGGTTTAAATTATTACTTGTGCTCTTTTTTTGTAAGCAAACGTTATTTTTATTCTATTATTATTTTTTTTGTTAGTGTTCCATTAATATCACTTGTATCTATTTTAAGTAAATACATTCCAGATGAAAAATTATTTAGATTAATAGAATTTGATTTTATACGATTCGTTTCAAATAATAATTTTCCAGTTAAACTATACATAGATATTTTTTCAATAGTTTGACTTTGAGTAGTTTTAATGTTAAGAATTCCAGTTTTAGAAGGGTTTGGAAACACCTCTATTTCTTGTGAGAAGTCTATATCTTCAATTCCTAAAGTAGCTCCGTTAATCTTACCGCCTACTACTATTGCATGGGTAACTGCAGAGTTTGGAGTAATACTACCTAAAAACGAATTGCTAAAATTGGTGTTTAATTGTGCATTTGTTTTACCTACATATTGGCTTGCTACACATGCTGAAGACTCACTTATAGCACAGTTGTTTCCGCCAGAGACTATAGGAATATAGGTGCTATCTTGTTCATTAAAATAGGCACTTACATTACTGAAAGGACCAAAATTAAGTGTAACTTCCATGGGTGCAAAGAAAAATAACGGATCTAGTTTTCTGCCAGCAATCATGGGAAATCCTTTTCCAGGAATTTCGTCATAAATAATTTCGGCATCCATCACAATGTTGTTGTTTGGGTTAGAGAATGTTACATTTCCTTGAATTAAAACTGATGCTTTTGTAGGTGCTACAGATAGCATACCAACACCAAAACCTTCACCTTCAATATTCTCAAAATTTTTGCCAGCTGCATTGATACGTATGTCTTCACCAGCGTTGTTAAAGGTTCCTCCATTAATAGTTGATTGACCGCTTTTTGGCAAAGAAATAGCTACAGAATTTCCAGAAAACCCTTCAACTATATTATTCTGTATTATCCATCGGTGCGTATTGTGGTAATAATCTAAATCTATGCCAATAACTTCTGGTTCATCATTAATGTAAGCTGGTGAAGGGTTAGTACCATAATTTTCATAACCAGTACGTGAGTTATAGCCTACTATTCTCGAATTTTGAATGGTAATATTTGCAGAAGTTTCAGCGCTAAAACCTGTGCGCCCAATATTCCATAAAATAACACCATCTACCACAAATTGCAGTTGGTCTTTGTAATCGTTAGGAAGGTCGTTTATCCAAGCATTAGGGTCTGTTTCTGACGGGTCAGCTCTTCTATGAAACTCTGTATGTGTATAATAGTTTTGTACACCCCTTGCAAAACCATAAGCTGTATTGTTTAAAAAAGGTCTTGGTTGTAAATACCAAACATCTAACACAAAATTTGGGTTAGCCGTTTTCCAAGCGTGTAAAGAGGCATTTTGTTTTGGGAATTCTGAAGCAGGAACATGAGCGTCAATATCGCCACGAGCCATTCCTAAACCTTTTTCAATTAATCCTTCTGTCCAATATACAAAGGCGTGACCTGTGCATCCAGAGGCTACATTTCCTTGTACGGTTACTCCTGTTCCGTGAAACCAAAAGGCATCACCTTGCCACGCAAAGTCTTGTCTTCCTTCTCTTTTATCAACCAATGCATCTGTAGGCACTTCGCTGCTTCCTTCACCTGTATAAGAGTTCCTTGGTCGGGGTGCTGTCATAACAGGGTTTGATGGGTTCACTGTTCTTATGGCAATGTTTTCAATAAACGAACCTGTTTCATTCCCAGATTCGGTATTAAACGCACCTCCAACCACATTATAGCTTACGTTTTTAATAAAATCTACACGAGCTGAATGGCTTACATAGCCCCAACCTGGATCGGTATTTACTACACAGCCTTCTACATGGGCAGGTGTTGGTAATGGTATAATTGGTTTGGCAGGAAAAATAGATGTATCTAAACCGCCACGATGAAAGTGAATCGAGTAACGTCCACGTGGGTTTCGTAAGCCATTAGTTACGTTGCTTCCTGTATTTTGGTTAGCGTCTAAATCTGTAAAATCCCAATCATCTAAAATGATTTGTTTATCTGTTCTTCCTAAATTATTTGCTTCAACATATCTTAAATCTACATTTAGGTTGTGCATAAACATAAGGTGTCCTCTAGGTTTTTGAAAATCCCCACTTAAAGAAGTAACACTCGTGTTCTCTGATGAAATGATAATATTTCTGCTCAAGTTTGCCACATGAACGTTTAAGTCTGAGGCTTGAGCTGGTGCTTTATGATCTCTTATTAAAGCTGGTGCAAAGGTAACTGTACTACCAGATACGTTAGTAATAGTTACTACTTCATCTCTTTCAAATTCAGAAGGACTAGTAATTGATGCATTTGTAATTGGATCTGTTCCTGCTACTACTATTTTATCACCTATTTCCCATCCTATTGGTGCTGATGCTAATACAAATTGTGTAGCTCCAGCAGAAGGTTGTGTAGAAAGTGTTAACCAGCTTGTTTTATCTTGACCATGCATTGTTGTTGGTCCCATTAATACTGCACCTGGAGCATAACGTTGTGAATCTTCAGTACTGGTTGTTCCTCCACGTTCTGCAAATACTAAACTAGCAGTTACGTCATTAGCTATTTTATTAGTAATAGTACCAATCTGTAAAGTTCCCATCATTGAACTGAATAAATATTCTGTTCTTAATTCTGTATTTACGTTCTCGGCAAACTGTAATGTTCCTCCATCTGCAATTCTAACAGATTTAAACTCTTCGGTAATCTTACTATTAACAGTTACAGTGACACCACTAGGAATAAGTACACGGTCATCGTTAACAGGTAATGTACCTCCCCAAGTTGCTGTAGAATTCCAATTTCCTGAAGTAGTAGCTGTTTTATTTGCTGTTCCAGCTACTTGTAAAGGTGTTTGGGTAAATGCATAGTTTAAACTTACTATACTAATTAAAATAAGTAAACTCTTTAATTTAGATATTTTCATTTTTAATTCATATTTTAATTCATCTTAAATCACAAAAATGTTGGTTTAGAAAGTAAAAACCAATTTTGTAGCGTTTCAAAACGTTTCAGCTTAAAAATAATTAATACGAATAGGCTATTTTAGTAGATTAAAACACTAAAACTAAATTATGCTTCAAAGTAATTATATAAGCAAGTTGTATTTCACTTTTATGGTATTATTTACTATAGGTCTTTCTGCTCAAGAAAAAGACATTGAAATAGAGTTATTAAAAAAGGTAGAAGAGGCCATTATAGTAGATGAAACTAGAGAAATTCTTCAGGCGGATACTACACGCTTAAGAGAGATAATAGAATTGAGCAAAACACATAAGCTTCCAAAAGTATTTATAAAAGCTCATAGGTGGATTGGACTTTATAATCTAAAAAAGGCAGATTATTCAAGAGCATTAAATCATCTTCAAAAATCACTTAATAAAGTAAATAACCATTCAGATCAATCTACAGAGAAGTTTGGCTTGGAAATAGGCATTGCTAATGTTTATATTAAAACAGGAAGACTAAAAGATGCTGAGAACATTAATATAAATCTACTTTCTGAAATAAAAGAATGGCAAAATAATAGAGTAGTCAACTCGCTAAGTGCTTTTGATTATAGAAAAACGGTACTTCTTAATCTGGGAAATATTTACTTTGAGCAAGGAAAAATTAAAGAGGCCATACCTGTAATAAAAGAAGCAATCACATTAATTAGGCGGTCTCAATATACAAGTGATGCGCTTTATAAAGCTGCAAAGATAGCGGCATCATCTAACCTTGGAAGTGCTTATCTTTTTATGGGTGATGGAAATTCTGCTAAACCTTATATTTTAGAAAATCTAAATTATGTAAAAGCACTGAATAACGATTTAAGAAAACTAGCACAATGCTATGGCAATCTGGCCTATTGCGAATATTTATCAAAAAATTACGATACAGCTTATCAGTATTATTTTGAAAGCATCGCTATTTCAGAACAAAATAAATACCCTGACGTAAGTCTAGTTACGTATAAGGATCTTTCAGATACTTATGCAGAAGATAATAAATGGAAAGAATCATTTAAGTATTTGAATAAACATTTTCACCTTAAAGATTCTTTACATGGTATTGCCGAGCAGCGCAATCTAGATAATCTTAAAGTTCAATTTGAAACTAAACAAAAAGAACAAAAAATTATTAGTCTTGAGCAAGAATACCAATTGGCTAATCAACAACGTTTATTTTTAATTATTGGATTGTTACTTGTCTTTTTGGTTGGGATTTTTGCTGTATTGTATTTTATAAACCTTAATAAAAACCGCAAAAAAGAGTTGGAACTTCAAGCTTTAAAAATGGATAATCTTAATCGAGAATTGAACTATAAAAAACAAGATATAATTCGTTTAGTATTAGAAATTAATAAGAAGCAAACATTGGCAGAGCAGCTATCAAGTCAAACAAAACAAATGGAAGCTCAGATTAATCCGAAAGATAAAGCTAAATGGAACACTTTAGTTACTCTAATTCAAAAGCATTTACAATTTACTGACGAGCAAAAAAAATTCTATGAAAACATCGAAGCGATAAATCATTCTTTCTACAACAAACTCAAAGAACAATTTCCTAGCTTGAGTAAATCTGAAAGAGAGTTATGTGGTTTTATTAAATTAGGATTGTCTAATAAAGAGATATCAATACTTAGAAATGTATCACCAGAAGCGATTAGGTCAAGTCAGTTTCGACTACGAAAAAAATTAGACCTTACATCTAAAGAAGAAATAGAATTGTTTTTACAGCGCTTGTAGGTGAAATTTCTAAATTTAAATCCTAATAGGACTGCTCATCA
>JBELFC010000068.1:0-17626 GCA_042093175.1 Tenacibaculum sp.
AAAGCAGCTGTAACCCAAGATTCTTTTTCTCTATTTTTAGCTTCTTTTAAGGAATGCATAAAATCATCACGAATTTTTTCATCTGAAGAAAGAGAAGGAAGTAACCAGGTAAAACGTTCCTTTTTATCTTTATTAGTAATTTTTTCAAGTTGTTTTGCTAAAATTTTATCAGATTCAGGATGCTTATATATAGCTAATTTCATGGCTAAACTTGTTAACTCACTTTCATTTAATGTAAAGTTTTTTGTAGAAACTTGTCCGCTCCATAATCTATATAAAATTGCAGTACCTCTTTCTTGATACGCTACTTTTGTAAGTAAATTATATAGTGTCTTTTGTATGTTTTTAGAATTTGATTTTGATAATTCGGCAGTAATCATTTTGGTTAAATTTGCACCAGTTTCTATACGTTCATTCTCATTTAAAAATTTCCAAAAGATAGTATTGATACTGTTGGTAATATAATTGAGTATTAATTCATTCTTTTCTGAACGTAATCCTGCTAAAAAAGAATACATGGCTGTTTTGATAGGAGTTTTTCCAGAAAGCATATTTTCGAATAAATTAATATAGCTATGCCCTCTAGCAATATCGTTTTTAATTAAAAAAATAGCATCGTTGTTAAAAGGAAAAATACCATAACCAAAACCATTATAATTATATATTATTTCTAAAGGTTTAGGAAGTCCAATTGCTTCATCAATAGTAATTGATTTTTTGTTTAAATTACATGAAAGTATTTTTGTTTCATTAGGATACACCAAGCCTATTGAAAAGGATTGTTCCCAAATATTAGCTGAACCATCTTCGGCTTTTTGTTTAACAGTAAAAGAATCTATTTTTCCATCTTTATAGTTAATAGCATCAGATATAATAGGACGACCTGATGAATTTACCCAAATAGTACTCCATTGAGTAATGTTTTTAGATGAGTTTTTATCAAAGATAGCTACAAGTTCATTCCAATCAGCATTACTATTAGCATAAGTAGTAATGTATTCTTGAATTCCTTTTTGAAAGTTATCTTTTCCTACTAATAATTCTAATTGTCGCATCATAATTGGAGCTTTATTGTAGATGATTCTCCCATATAATGAACCTGCATTTTTTAAATTGTCTAAATTTTGACGAATAGGATTAGTACCTTTAGTTCTGTCTTCTGAATATGCACTAGGGTAATGAGACATCATAAAATTTAAGTCATGATTTACCTCAGGAAAAACGGGATTCATGATTTTATCAGCCATAAAATTTGCAAAAACTTCTTTCATCCAAACATCATTAAACCATCGCATGGTTACTAAGTTGCCAAACCACATATGTGAAGTTTCATGTGCTATTAATTTTGCGCGACGTAATTTTCGTGTTTGCGTAGCATTTTCATCTAGAAAAAGTAAGTTTTCTCTATATTGAATAGCACCAGTGTGTTCCATACCACCATATTGAAAAGGAGGGAGGGTTGTGAAATCCATTTTTTGAAAAGGAAAATTGTAGTTAGTATACTTTTCTAAAAAATCTAATGAGTTTTGGTGAATAGAAAAAATAGCATTTAAACTTTCATTTATTTTACTAGGGTTTGTTTCTCTATATAAAAAACGCATAGGGAATGCGCCAGGATTTTTAATTTCTTCGTTAAACTTACCCGCAACAAACGAAAATAAATATGTGCTCATTTTATCAGTTTGTTTAAAGTGATGTTCTGTAAAATCACCTTTAGGAATTACATTTTTTTCAAATGCACCACATAGTACTTTCCAGTCTTTAGGAGCTGTAATTGTTAAATTGTAAATTGCTTTAATGTCTGGTTGGTCAAAACAAGGAAATAAAGTATTTGCTCTATCTGGCACTAAAAGGGTGTATAAATACTCTTCGTTTCTATTTAAAGAAAGTTCGCCAGCATCAAATTCAATAAGTATTTTATTAATACCTACTTTCAAAAGAGTTTTGTTTATAATTATATGCTCATTTTTATGCAGGATGGAACTAGTAGAATTATTAACGATTATTGATTTTAAATGTTTCGTTTTTTCATTGAAATCTAAAACTAGGTCGTTTTTTATGTTGGTTATATTAAGGGATAAAGATAATTTAGCAGGTATTTTTTCTTCTTTTTTGGATGGTATATTGAAATTTAAATTATAAATAACATCTTTTATTTGTTCATTTCTAAGCTTAGCTAAGTTTAAAGAAATGCCTTTTTCAATATTTTTATTAATAAGGTGTTGTTCTTTATTACAAGAAAAAAACAATACCAATAAACTTAAAGTGAGTATATGTTTATTCATAATTTAAGTATAGTAGTTTGTGTTGAGGTTGTTTGTTTAAAAAGTAAAAATAAAAAAAAAGGTTTAGCAATTGCTAAACCTTTTTTTTATAATTAGTAAAATTAACTACTATAAGTTAGCGTCAATTTTATCTGTATATGTTTTTTTAGGAGCTGCACCTACTTGTTTGTCAACTACTTCTCCGTTTTTGAAAATTAATACAGTAGGGATGTTTCTTACCCCGTATTTAGCAGCAAACTCTTGGTTAGCGTCAACATCAACTTTACCAACAACTGCTTTACCTGCGTATTCACCGCTTATTTCATCAACAATAGGAGAAACCATTCTACATGGTCCACACCAAGCTGCCCAAAAATCAACTAATACTGGTTTGTCTGATTTTAATACTACTTCTTCAAAAGAAGCATCTGTAATTTCTAATGCCATTCTATTATATTTTTATTTAGAGGTTATTATTTCTCGTTTACTATTACAAATGTAAACAAATATTTTGCCATTTCAATTTTAAGAAAATTAGTTTTTATTATCACTATATCAATAGTTTTTATTGCTAGTTTGTTTTTTAGTATCTAAATAATCTTTATTTTTGTTCGATAATAATAAGAGGAGAAATTTGTTCTGATTGCAACCTCATTAAAAAATGCTAAAGCAGTATCTACTACTTCTTTTTGCAGCAATCAAAATAAACTTCTTTCATTCAACATAAAAAAGAAGAAAATTATGCCATATTTTTTTACCTCTGAAAGTGTTTCAGAAGGACATCCTGATAAAGTAGCTGATCAAATTTCTGATGCTTTAATAGATAATTTTTTAGCTTTTGACCCTGAGTCTAAAGTAGCTTGTGAAACATTAGTTACAACAGGTCAAGTGGTGTTAGCTGGAGAAGTAAAATCGAACACGTATTTAGATGTTCAAAAAATAGCTAGAGATGTAATTAATAAAATAGGATATACAAAAGGTGAGTATATGTTTGATGGAAACTCATGTGGAGTTTTATCAGCAATTCATGAGCAATCTGATGATATTAATAGAGGTGTAGATAGAGCTAGTAAAGAAGAACAAGGAGCAGGAGATCAGGGAATGATGTTTGGATATGCTACTAAAGAAACTGAAAACTATATGCCTTTAGCGTTAGATTTATCGCACTTAATATTAAAGGAATTAGCGGTTTTACGTAGAGAAAATGATGCAATAGCATATTTACGTCCAGATGCAAAAAGTCAGGTAACTATTGAGTATTCTGATAATAATGTACCACAACGTGTTGAAGCGATTGTTGTTTCTACGCAACATGATGATTTTGCTGAGGATGAAGAAATGTTAGCAAAAATTAGAAAAGATATTGTTGAGATTTTAATTCCTAGAGTTAAAGCTCAATTAACACCAGAAATTCAAGCATTATTTAATGATGATATTAAATACCATATTAACCCTACTGGAAAATTTGTAATTGGTGGGCCTCATGGTGATACTGGATTAACAGGACGAAAGATTATTGTAGATACTTACGGAGGAAAAGGAGCACATGGAGGTGGAGCTTTCTCAGGAAAGGATCCTAGTAAAGTAGATAGATCTGCTGCTTATGCTACGCGTCATATTGCTAAAAATTTAGTAGCTGCTGGTGTAGCTGATGAAGTTTTAGTACAAGTTTCATATGCAATTGGAGTAGTGGAGCCAATGGGGATTTTTGTAGATACGTATGGTACTGCAAAGGTTGATTTAAATGATGGTGAAGTGGCTAAAAAAGTTTCTGAGATTTTTGATATGCGTCCACATGCAATTGAATCTAGATTAAAATTACGTACACCTATGTATAGTGAAACAGCCGCTTATGGGCATATGGGACGTGTAAATGAAGTAGTATCTAAAAGTTTCACTCAACCAAATGGTGAAAGTAAAACAATGGATGTAGAGTTATTTACATGGGAAAAATTAGATTATGTTGCTAAAGTTAAAGAGAGTTTTAATTTGTAATAACTTTTAGTTAAAAAATTATATAATGAGCCTCAGGATTTCCTGAGGCTTTTTTGTTGTTATAAGAAGTGATTTTTAGTTCATCTAGTTAAGTTTAAACTTTAATAAAATAGATTGTTTAGTCGCTTTTTCTTGGAAAATGATATCTGAATTTTTACGGAAAATCACACTATTTTCTGCGGACATCACCTTTTTAATAAAGAACCTTATAAATAACTTTGTATGTATAGTATATAACACACTTATTATGGAGGAGGTAGTTTTCAAAGCACTATTATTTAATACAGAGTTTACTAGAATAGAAAACTTTATTCAAGAGGTACTTGATAGCAATAATGATATTACGTATGAAGATGTTAAAGAATCTATATTGAAGTTAGTTTTATATCGATTTATAAAAGTTGATAATAATTTATCTTCAGAAAATTGTATCTTAAAAGGAGCCAATTTTTATGAAGCAGAAAGATTAGGAGGGGTTAATTCGTGGTTAGAAAAAAAGAGAGCTGTTGCTTAATTCGTTTTGAACTCTAAAAAAATAACTTCTTGAGATAAGTCATTCTTTTATTGTATTCCAAGTCACTTCTTAGAAATAGAGTTAAAGGTATAACTAAAGGAATTAAATTTTACGTTCTACCACGTAATCAATCATTTGCTGTAAAGAATCTTTATAAGTAGAGTCAGGGTAATTATTAAGAATAGCCAATGCTTTATTTTTGTAATCATGCATTTTTTGAGTAGTATATTCTAAACCACCATTCTTTTTCACAAAAGCAATAACCTCTTTAACCCGTTTTTTATTTTTATTGTGTTTTTTAACAGAGTTTATTAACCAAGCTTTTTCTTTTTTAGAACAATTATTTAATGTGTAAATTAAAGGTAATGTCATTTTTTGTTCTTTAATATCAATACCTGTTGGCTTACCTATTTTGTCTTCAGTATAGTCAAATAAATCATCTTTAATTTGAAAAGCAATTCCAATGTACTCACCAAATTTACGCATTTGTTGTACTATTTCATTTTTAGCTCCAACAGAGGCAGCTCCAATTCCACAACAAGCAGCAATTAGTGTGGCGGTTTTTTGACGTATAATTTCAAAATAAATTTCTTCAGTGATATCTAATTTACGAGCTTTCTCAATCTGTAATAACTCACCCTCGCTCATTTCTCGAACTGCGATAGAAATAAGTTTTAAAATATCGAAATCTTCATTATCAATAGATAGAAGTAGCCCTTTTGAAAGTAGAAAATCACCTACTAAAACAGCGATTTTATTTTTCCATAAAGCATTGATGGAAAAAAAACCTCTACGACGATTACTGTCATCAACCACATCGTCATGAACTAGCGTAGCAGTATGAATTAATTCTACAACTGAAGCACCACGATAAGTTCGTTCATCAAAACCGCCATCAGAAACCATTTTGGCAACTAAGAATACAAACATTGGACGCATTTGTTTCCCTTTTCGACGAACGATATAATAGGTAATACGGTTTAATAATGGAACTTTAGACAACATGGCATCTTTGAACTTTGTTTCAAAGAGTTCCATTTCTTTTGCTATAGGAAGTTTTATTTGCTCTACTGGCTTCATAATAGTGGACAAAAGTAAGAATAAATTAGGGATTGTTTATATTTGAAGAATAAACAATATGCATAACTGTGAAACATTTTTTAGGAGTAGTTTTTTATTTATTTTTTACAATTTCGATTTCAGCGCAAACATCAAAAATATTTCCTGATGATTTTTTAGGAATTTATAAAGGAGACTTAACGATAAGTAGCAAAAGAGGAGTTCAAACAATACCTATGGAGTTTCATTTATTAGAAACTAAAACAGAGGGGAAATACGATTACAAGTTAGTGTATAATGGTCAACCAAGAAACTATACGTTAGTTTTAAAAGACAAAACAAAAGGAATCTTTGAAATTGACGAAAATAATGGTATTATTTTACCTGTACGTTTTGTAGGGAACGTTTTATATAGTTTTTTTGAAGTACAAGGGAATATATTAACTAGCCGTTTGGCTTTTACAGATGATAAGGTTGATTTTGAAATTTTATTTACAGCAACTAAAAATAAAATAACTACAGGAAAAGGAACGAAGGAAATACCCTTTGTATATGGATACCCTATTTCAGTTGTACAGCGAGCTTATTTAAAAAAGAAAAATTAGTTAAAGTTTCTCATTTTTTTTAATCGTTTCCACGCTGCTTTATGTCGTCGTTTATAAAAAGACATTGTTCCTCTGTCTAAACCAAAGTAAAATAAGCTTATGCCAGCAGGAGGATTAGCACTAGGTAAAAAATTAAGCTTGTTAAAGGCAACTGGTGGCCATTGCCAACATTCTAAACTAGTTCCTATAAGTTCAGTAATTGCTACTACACAATACATAACTAGAAAAAATAAACGCTCTTTAGGATGTTTTCTTAAAAAGTAAAAAACAAAAAAAGTACATACAAAGCCTAAAATATCATTTTTAAAAATTAAAAAATATAAAGAAAAAGGAATAATAAGTGAAGTACAAAAGACCTCTATTTTTTTTCTATTGTATTTTACTTGTGACTTTCTGCTAAAATAATATACTAAAAGAAACACGATTGCGTGTCCTGGTGGTATATAATGTGGAATATTTTTCAAACGATAGGTATACATGCCTAAAGTTTTAGAAAAAAGATATTCTCCTACAATTGCTATAAGTGTAGCGTATATTAAAAGTTCTCTTGTTCTAGATGTTGCTTTGTAATATAAAAAGAGAAATAATGGAATAATTAATAGCGTAATTATATGTTGGGCATTGTAATAATAATGTTCCGCAAAAAAATTACTATCTAAAAAAAGGCCTAATGAAATAGCAAAAAATAACCATCCTAGGGTTTGTAAAGTTTGACCTAAGAGTGTTTTTGAAAAAATCATTTACGATTTGTTAGCCAATTGTCCACAAGCTGCATCAATATCTTTTCCTCTAGAGCGTCTAACATTAACCACAATATCATTCATTTCTAAATTTGAAATATAATTGTTTAAAGCTCTTTCGGAAGCTTGTTGAAACTCACCGTCATCAATAGGATTGTATTCAATTAAATTAACTTTACAAGGAACATGTTGACAAAATTTAACTAAGGCATCAATATCTTCTTTCTTATCATTAATTCCATTCCAAACTACATATTCGTAGGTTATTGTTTTGTTGGTTTTTTCATACCAATATTCTAAAGATTCTTTTAAATCTTTTAAAGGAAAAGTACTATTAAAGGGCATGATAGAAGTCCTTACTTCATCAATCGCTGAATGTAATGACACGGCTAAATTAAAACGTACTTCATCATCTGCCATTTTTTTTATAATCTTCGGAACCCCAGAAGTAGATACTGTTATTCTTCTTGCAGCCATTCCTAATCCTTCTGGTGAAGTAATTTTATCAATAGCTTTAATAACATTGTTATAGTTCATTAAAGGTTCTCCCATTCCCATAAATACAATGTTTGATAATTTATGGTTGTGGTATAATCTACTTTGCTTATCAATAGCAGCTACTTGATCATAGATTTCATCTGCATTTAAGTTTCGCATACGTTTTAAACGAGCGGTAGCACAAAATTTACAATCTAAACTACAACCAACTTGACTTGAAACACAAGCTGTGGTTCTTTTTTCAGTAGGTATTAAAACAGATTCAACAATTAAACCATCATGTAGTTTTATGGCATTTTTAATGGTGCCGTCTTTACTACGCTGCATGGTATCAACTAAAATATGATTGATAACAAAATTATCATCTAACATCTTACGTGTTTCTTTAGATAAATTAGTCATGTCATCAAAAGAGTGAGCTACTTTATGCCATAACCATTCATACACTTGGTTACCACGAAAAGCTTTATCGTTATTTTTTACAAAAAAATCACGTAATTGTTCTTTAGTTAATGCGCGTATGTCTTTTTTCTTACTCAAACCTATTAGATTGAAAATTGATTGTTAAAATTTAGTTGCAAAGTTAAACTAAAAAACTGGTAACCATTTTTGATTACCAGTCTTCTGTTATAATTTATCGTGTTAATTATAAAATTAACATTGCATCACCGTAAGTGTAAAACTTATATTTTTCTTTGATAGCTTCCTGATATGCTTCCATCATAAAATCATGACCTGCAAAAGCAGAGACCATCATTAATAATGTAGATTTTGGTGTGTGGAAGTTTGTAATCATACAATTAGCAATACTAAAGTCATAAGGAGGGAAAATAAATTTATTTGTCCATCCGTTGTAATCATTTAATCTGTTGCTAGAAGATACAGAAGATTCTACTGTACGCATTACTGTAGTTCCTACAGCACAAACTTTACGTTTTGTGTTTATTGCATTGTTAATAATACCAACACTTTCTTCTGGAATTATAATTTTTTCAGAATCCATTTTGTGCTTAGATAAATCTTCAACCTCAACTGGGTTAAAAGTACCTAAACCAACATGTAAAGTCATTTCAGCAAAATCAATACCTTTAATTTCTAAACGCTTCATTAAGTGTTTAGAAAAGTGTAATCCAGCAGTTGGCGCAGCTACTGCCCCTTCATGTTTTGCGAAAATAGTTTGGTAACGGTGCTCATCTTCAGGTTCAACGTCACGTTTTATATATTTAGGTAAAGGAGTTTCTCCTAATTCTAATAATTTTTTTCTGAATTCTTCATAAGAACCATCAAATAAGAAACGTAAAGTTCTACCACGAGAGGTTGTATTGTCTATTACCTCAGCAACTAAACTATCATCATTACCAAAAAACAACTTATTCCCAATTCTGATTTTACGAGCAGGATCAACTAATACATCCCATAAACGGTTTTCAGCATTTAATTCACGTAATAAAAATACTTCAATACGAGCTCCTGTTTTTTCTTTATTACCGAACATACGGGCAGGAAATACTTTCGTATTGTTTAACATCATTACATCGCCTTCATCAAAATAATTGATTAAATCTTTAAATAATTTATGTTCAATTTTTTGAGTATCACGGTGTAATACCATTAAACGAGCCTCATCTCTATGTTCTGAAGGATATTCTGCTAATAATTCTTCAGGTAATTCAAATTCAAAATTTGATAACTTCATATGTAAAATTTTCTAAACGATGGCAAATATACAATATCGAAATAGGCGTTGTCAAGTTAATAGCGTATTATTTTATAACTCGCAAGTATCTATCCCTATTTTATTCATATCATTCCAGAAACTTCTATATGATTTTGTTACCACTTTAGCTTCTTTTATTACAAGTGTTGTTTTTAAAGCTAATGGAGCAAAAGCCATTGCCATTCGATGATCGTTATAGGTTGAAATTTGTATGTCCTTATTAATTTTTGATGAAGGTTTTAAATGTAAACTTTCATTGGTAACTGTAATAGATGCCCCCAGTTTGGTAAGTTCTTCACGTAGAGCTTCTAATCTATCTGTTTCTTTGATTTTTAAGGTATGTAATCCAGTTAAATCGCAAGCTATCCCTAAACCAAAACAAGTCACAGCAATCGTTTGTGCAATATCTGGAGCATTTTTTAAATCTTGAACAAGAGTACTATTTGTATGAGGTTCATTTTTAGTTAAAACAATACTGTTTTTTTCAAAATGAGTAGAAACTCCAAAATGACTGTATATAGAAGCTAAAGAACTATCTCCTTGTAAACTATCTTCTTTATAAGCAGTTAGTTTTACTGTTGAATTTACTGCGCCCATTGCTATTAATGAATAAAAATAAGATGCTGAACTCCAATCTGACTCTACTACGATAGTTTGATTATTTGCCGAAGTTTTAGGAGAAATATTTATGTTTTGTCCACTAAAACTAGCTTCAATTTCCAATTGGTGTAGCAGTGAAAGTGTCATGTTTATATATGGTACAGAAGTAATTTTACCTACAAGTTCAATACTAAGACCATTTTTTAAGCTAGGTGCAATAAGCATTAATGCAGATATGTATTGGCTACTTACATTACCGTTAATAGAAACGGTATTTTTAGTTAATTCTTTACCAACAATTTTTAAAGGAGGATATCCTTCTTTTTTTAAATAAGTTATATCAGCACCTAAAGAGCGTAATGCATCTACTAAAATTTCAATAGGACGGTTATGCATTCTATCTGATCCTTGTAAAATTTTTGTAACCCCTTGTTGAGATGCAAAAAAAGCAGTTAAAAACCTCATAGCTGTTCCTGCATGTCCAATATCTGCTATTTCTTTTTTAGAAGATAAAGCATCTTGTAAGTGATGGGTGTCATCAGAATCAGATAAGTTTTCAATGTGCAAATTAGGATATAATTGTTGTAAAATTAATAACCTGTTTGATTCACTTTTAGAACCTGAAATAGTAATTTCAGCATCTAAAGCTGTAGTTGTTGTGTTTAGTTGTAAGTTCATGGGGTTTATGCCATTTTTTTGTTAGTCATCCAAATTCCATATACAAAGCTTAGTACGATTTTGAAACCCCAAAATTGTTTCCATTTTCCTTCTGAAAAATTTGTTTGGTTAACAAGATCAAAGTTTCCTGCAAAAATATCACGCCAGCTATTCATAAATAGCGTAATAATTGTTACCACGATAAAAAAAGGAATGGCAACCTTGGCTACGTTTTTCCAAAATATTGGTTGTTGTATTTTTTGTAATAAACTCATTTATTTTAGTTTTTCGTTGTTGTGATGACGATTATGGTCTCGTTTTGTTTTTATATCTAATTTCTTGTCAAAAGCCTCTTGTAAATTAATTCCTGTTTGATTGGCTAAACAAAGTACCACAAACATAACATCAGCTAGCTCTTCTCCTAAATCTTTTTCTTTGTCACTTTCTTTTTCACTTTGTTCTCCATATCTACGCGCAATAATTCGGGCAACTTCACCAACTTCTTCTGTTAATTGTGCCATATTGGTTAATTCGTTAAAATAACGAACTCCATGATTTTTAATCCAATTATCTACTTGTTTTTGTGCGTCTTGAATATTCATTAGATAGTATTTTTAATCTTCTATTAAGAGTTCAAATATAAAGTTTCTTACTGCTAATTAATTCTCCAAGGCGGATTTTTTCTATTCTTTCCAGCTTTATATAAAATAAGTTTGTTTCCATCAGGATCTTTTAGGTGAGCTTCGCGCCAAAGCCAAGTTTGACTTTTAGGTAACTGAGAAAATTTTATACCTTTTTCTTGTAATTTTTTTACCAAAACATCAAGGTTTTCATCTTCAAAATAAATTACAGGAGTATTTTCTGTTGAAACGTGATCAACTTTATGAATAGATAGTGTACTTTCTCCATTAGGTAATTCAAAACGGACATATCTAGGACTTGCATCTACAATTAGATGCAAGCCTAGTTTTGTGTAAAATTCTACTGCTTTTTCAACATTAGTTGAAGGCAGAGTTACTTGGTTTAAGTTCATGTTTTTCTTTTTTAATTACACGCATTAATAGTAGAAGCGCCAACATTCCTACAATTGATAAGCCCGTCATAATAGTCCATGTATTATCAAAGCCAAGTTTATCAATTAATTGTAATCCTGCATTATGACCAAATATATGAGATGCTGAAAAAGCAATGCTATAATATGCCATATATTCTCCCTGATTTCCTTTTTTAGCTCTATCCATTACAAATGCATTTGAAAAAGGAAAAGCTATCATTTCACCAAAAGTCATAAGTAACATACCTATAATTAGAACTCCTATCCAGCCTGTAAGGTTTAATACTAAAAAGCTTAATCCTGTTAAAAACAATCCGAAGAACATTAAAAACTCTTTTGAGTATTTACTTTTTTGTAACCAAGCAATTAAAGGCATTTCAAGAGCAAATATGATAAAGCCATTTAACCCCAGAAGTAAACCAATTTTTAATTCAGACAAATAATGTTCATCTTTATAATATAATGGCATTGTTGAAAAATACTGTAAGAATATAAACCCGAACATAAACATACCCACAAAAAAGATCCAGAAAGCTTTATCAGAGAAAACTGATACTGGATTTTCTACTTTTATTTCATCAACTACTTTTGATTTTTTAGGGTGCAATACATTTATTAATAAAACAGTAGCTAAAATACAAGTAACACCATCTACCCAAAATAGTCCGCTATACCCTAATGAGGTAATAATAATCCCTCCAACTGCTGGACCTGCTGAAAACCCTAGGTTTATTGCTAAACGAATTAAAGTTACTGAACGTATTTTATTTTCAGGTTTACTATAGGCACTTAATGCAACAAACATTGCTGGCCTAAAAGTATCAGCAACTAGCATTACTAAAAATATACCAATACAGAATCCTGAAAAAGTATCAACAAATTGTAATGCTATAAATAATAAACCTGTTAACAGTAAACTAGCTTTCATTACTTTATAGTATCCAATTTTATCCGTTAATTTACCACCTAACCATGACCCTGCTACTGAACCTAGTCCAAAACAGCTCATAATCCAAGCGACATCTATTTTGGTAAATTCTAAACTTTTGGTTAAATACAATGATAAAAATGGAATAACCATTGTTCCGGCTCTATTGATGAGTGTAATTAAGGCCAGCCACCAAACTTCTTTTGAGAGGCCTTTAAATGTGTCTAAATAATTGAAGTACAATTTTTTCATAGTGTTATAAATTTAGTTGTTTGGAAGTGATATAAAAGTAAAAAGTCCGACTGTGAAGTCGGACTTTTTATAATAGTAATATTTTATTTTCATATAATCATAATACATTAATAGCCCGATACCTTCTGTGTCTCACAGATGATTTACATTGCTTATATGTATTATAAATTGTCATTTTTCTACTTAATTATGTGGTAAAACTATAAAAAAAAGGAATAGGTTTTACAAAAGATGGTTATTAATTTCTTCTTTATATTGATTTTAGATAATTAATATTGATTTGGTTGAGGAATAATCAAAGAAAATAAAACTAGTATTTAATGTAAATTAACGAAAGGTGTTACGACTTAAGAGGTAAATATATTCAACTCGTCGATAGTAATTTACCTTTCAACTTAAATTGTAAATTGAATTTGAATAGTTGTGCTATTTTTGAAGTGTAGATGAAACATAAAGTAAATTTCGCCAAACAGATAGAAGTCACTAAAAAGAAACATTTACAGACAAAATACAAACAAATAGAAAAAATTATATAAGTATGTTTATGATACCTATTTACCTTTTAATTGTAATAACTTTATTATTACAAACGAAAATCGCTAGACCTACACACTTCAAGCCAGTTTATATAAAATTGGTTTGCTTGGAGAAGCATCATTCTCAAAAGGTGCAATCATAAGATTTAAAAAGTATGTTCCATCTTTTATACTATTAGGAACATAAATGAATTCTGTTATGGTAGCACTAAAACGAATGATTCCCTTCGTATTCCAAAATGCATTATGCGCTAATAACTTTCCTTCATCTTTTTCTTTATCAACTGAAGGAAGGTCTATTAGCAAATGCTTAATCCCAATTTCTTGTAAATAAACAGCTGCTTCTTCTAACATATATGGAGGATTTGTATTAGAATATCTAGCTGATCTTTTTTCTTCTGAATTAGGGAGTGTCCTAATTACTATAGCTTCACATGTTTTGTTTTTTAATACTTTTTGAAGTTGTTGTAATGTGATTACTTGATCGCCATTAGATTTTTTTTCAGGTGCTATCGTCACCACTTCTGCAAGAAAGAAAAATTGTTGTAAATTTTTATTTATTGAATGCACATCTTTAGTTATGTGCCCTACACACTCAGTATGTGTTATATGTGCATGCGGATTAAATGCAATGTTATTAAAATTCACTGCTGAACCTGCAGCAACACTTCCTACCCAATTATCAGTTGAAACAGGTGATATTTCAGGTTCTTCTAAATACCAAGCATTAATATTTTGTTTAGAAATGTTTATAGGAATTGAAATATCTAATGGGTTAGACAAATCAATGGTATACTCTTTTAAATGATGTTTAATAGTTGCAATCATGGGCTAAAGGTACTTAAATTATAAATAAATCACTAGCTAATCCATCTGCTAAGAACTTTCCTTTTTTGGTAGTTTTTAATACTTCGTTTCCTGTTTTCGAAACAGTTATTAGTAATAATTTTTCATCTATAAACTTTTGAGAGTTTGTAATTAATTTTTTGTAAAAAACATCACCAAAATCTTCTTTTATCTTAGTTAAAGAAACACCCCAAATAGTTCTAAGACCAGTCATTAAATATTCATTAAATTGATCTTCTTTGGTTAGTTTTTCAACTTCGTTAGGTAAGTTTCCAAGTTGTATGTTTTTAATGTAGTTAGCATTATTAGCAATGTTCCAACTTCTATGAGTATTGTTAAAAGAATGAGCTGAAGGACCAATACCAATGTATTTTTTACCCAACCAATAACTTGTATTGTGCTTTGAAAAATAATCTGGCTTTCCAAAATTTGAGATTTCATAATGTACAAATCCATTTTTTGAAGTTTCTTCCATTAAAATATTAAAATGCTCTTTTGCTTCAGTTTCATCAGGTTCAGGATATTTTCCATTTTTCACAAAACTATCTAATACCGTTTTTGGTTCAACTGTTAAGGCGTATGATGAAATATGATTAACCCCAAAATCAAAAGCAATTTGTAAATTTTCTTTCCATCGTTTAGTACTCATATTTGGTACTCCGTAAATTAAATCGATGGTAATATTATCAAAATGGCGAGTAGCTATAGATAAACACTCTTTTGCCTCTTTTGAATTATGGGCACGATTCATACTTTTTAAATCTTCTTCAAAAAAAGATTGAACTCCAATACTTAATCTGTTAATAGGAGATTTTGCTAATTCTTTTATTTTTTCTTTAGATAAATCATCAGGGTTTGCTTCCAATGTAATTTCAGGAGATTCTATTACATTGTAATTTTTATAAATGGCATTAAGAAGTTGGTCAATTTCACTAGCTGTTAATAGGCTAGGGGTCCCTCCTCCAAAATAGATAGTTTCTATTATTTCGTTTTGTAATTCGTTTTTTCTTAGTACTAGTTCTTTTATTAAACAATAAACTAATTCATCTTTCTTTTTTAAGGAAGTTGAAAAGTGAAAGTCGCAATAAAAACATGCTTGCTTACAAAAAGGGATGTGTAAATAAATTCCTGCCATTATAAGTATCAGTTAATTTATTTTTTTAGGATTTTGTTTTACAAAAGCTGCCCATCCAGTATAATTTTTTCCTCCAATTTGTTTTCCAGAGTTATAATAATGACAAACAGCAGCAGCTAAACCATCTGTTGCATCTAAGTTTTTAGGTAACTCTTTTAAATTAAGTAACGACTTAAGCATTAAAGCAACTTGTTCTTTACTTGCAGTTCCTTTACCTGTAATAGCCATTTTAATTTTTTTTGGTGCATATTCAGTAACAGGTATTTCTCTAGATAAGCCTGCAGCCATAGCTACACCTTGAGCACGTCCAAGTTTTAACATTGATTGAACGTTTTTACCAAAAAAAGGAGCTTCTAACGCAATTTCATCAGGGTTGTAAGTATCTATTAACTCTATAGTACGTTCAAAAATGAGTTTTAATTTTAAATAATGGTCGTCATATTTTTTTAATAATAATTCATTCATTTGAACAAATTCCATTTTTTTACCAATGATTTTAATAATACCAAACCCCATGATAGAGGTTCCAGGGTCAATACCTAATATGATTTTTTCTGTCTTCAAATTTTATTGTACTTTGTACAAAGACAAAACTAATCAAAATATATCCTTTAATGAGTGTATTCGGGCTTAGAACTTCAAATCCGGCATTTACCAATTATTTTTGGAAGAATCCTCGAAGTTCTTCGTCAAGAAAAATGACATTAAAAGGAATTATAGGTAAAACACTTTTTATGCTAGTATTAGTTTGTTGTACTGCTTTTTATACTTGGCATTTGTTTTTTAAAGGAGTAATAGTAACATGGTATATTTCAATTGGAGCTTTGGTAGCTGTTTTTTGTAGCGTATATATTTCTTATAAACATAATGCAGCAAAAAAATTATTACCCATTTATGCTTTGGCAAAAGGATTTTTTTTAGGAGGCATTAGTGCATATGCTCATAAACAGATTCCTAATTTACCTTTTCAGGCTGTTGGTGTTACTTTACTTACATTTTTTGTAATGTTCTTTTTATATAAATGGAGAGTGATTAGAGTTACTAGGGCGTTTCGATCAGCTATAATAACCACAACTGTAACTATATTTTTGGTGTATTTTATAAGATGGATATTTTGGTGGTTTGGAATTAGTATTTTCTTTTTATGGGGTAATTCAAGACTTGCCATCGCTTTTAATATTAGTACAGCTATTGTAGCATCGTTGAGTTTATTATTAGATTTTGATTATATACACAGATACCTTGGTAAAGCTTCTAAAGAAAGAGAATGGTTGGCTACTTGGGGCTTTCTAATAACATTAATTTGGTTGTATGTTGAGGTTGTACGTCTTTTAAAAAAAATAACTTTTCGATAATAATTTATAGAAGCTATTTTTCTATTCCTTTCTACCCTTGTTTTATACTTGA
Organism: Tenacibaculum sp.; assembly: GCA_042093175.1. Taxonomy (GTDB): domain Bacteria; phylum Bacteroidota; class Bacteroidia; order Flavobacteriales; family Flavobacteriaceae; genus Polaribacter. Next base: position 16,808 of record JBELFC010000068.1, read on the forward strand.
TTTTTAATGCTTTGTAACCTTTTTTAATGAATTTGGTTAAAAAATCGGTCTTTTTGTAATAGTAAATTTTATCTAAAACAGATACTCAATGAATAATATTAATGTATTTATTATTGAGGATACCCCCGCAGAAAGCAATCGATTAGTAAAATTTCTTGAAGCTAATAGTTATTCTATATCTGGTGTAGCTAGAAGCTTTAGAGAAGCTTTAATTCTATTTCATAAAGTTAAAGTAGATATTGTTATTATTGATGTTTTTTTGAATGGTAGTCCTGATGGAATTGCGTTTGCAGAAATGATCCAAGCCAATCCTGAAACAGCAAAACCTTTTGTGTTTTTAACTAACTCGGTAGACCGACAACTTTTTTTAAGAGCAAAATTAACAAGACCTTATAGTTATTTAATGAAGCCATTTAACGAGCTAGAAATTTTGTATGCTATTGAAATGGCTGTCTCAATGTTTTATACAGAAGACAATACTTTTTTGAATGAGGAAGAAGAAACAATTATAAGTGAAAATAATGTTTTTATAAAAAAAGGAAAGAGTTTAAAAAAAGTACATATTAATGATGTTATTTTTATTGAAGTTGAAGAGAAATACTGTTCTATAGTTACAGCAAAAGAAAAGTTTGTGATATCAATATCACTCACAAAAATTTTAAAACTTTTAGATAATTCATTGTTTTGTAGAACCCATAGAAACTTTATCGTTAATATTGAAAAAATTGAAGAGATTATTCCTGTTGATAACCTTATTATACTTGATAAAAATCATAAAGTACCTCTTAGTGAAAAATATAGAGGAGTTATAAAAAAAGT
>JBELFC010000069.1:0-17391 GCA_042093175.1 Tenacibaculum sp.
CTCTTCCGATCTCACTTTTTTGTTTTTTATAGATAGCATAAGAGATTATAATAGTTGAAGATAACCACATCGTTTGTGATAGAAAAAGAGCTGTTAAATCAAATGAATGAGAATAAAACCTATAGATTAACAATAAGAAAATAGCATACACTACTATAAGTTTTTTTAAATGTTTGAAAGGAAACTGAATAGAAAAATAATAAGGAACCAAAAAAGAAATTAATAAGGTTAATATACCAATTACTTTTAAACGAAGTATGAAATTTGAATAATGGATAGGTATGTAAAACTTAATATATTCCATAATAATTAAAAGAAAAAACAAAAGACTAGATAAACTAAATAATAGCATTGTATATTGTTTTTTATCATTAATGAATAAAAAAAGATAGTAAATACAAGTAAGGAGAAATGCTCCCGCCAATATGTTTATATAAATAGTATCTTTTAATTTATAAGTAATTAGATATTTATAATCTACTACATAAGTATAAACATTTCGTGTATCTTTTTTTTCATAAAGTTGAGACATTCTTAAAGCTATAGTGTGACTGCCTTTAGTTAGTAAGTTGTTGGGAATAATAAAACTTTCATTTGTTGTTCCAGTTTTTTCCCCTTTAATTTCTTTACCAGGAATTCCATTCCTTCCAATAAAATAGCCATCCCAATACACTTCATAAGCACCAAAAGAATGAATACCTAATCCTATTACTTGAAGAGAATCTGGAGATTTTGTGATATTAACTTTTTTTCTAGCCCAAAATATTTGATCATCTTCTGGAATTTTCTTTTGTGTAGTCCATTCACTATCATCAAAGCTATCTTTTGCCCATAAAAGATTGTCTCCTGTTTTAAATAAAGTTTCAGAGACCTCTGTCATAGTATATGTGCTGTCATTTTTTGTATGATAACATGAGCTAAAGACAAGAATAATAATTATATAAAGTACTTTTTTCATTTGGTATAATTCTTAAGGTAAAAATAAATCAAATAAAGATGTTATTGGAGTAGTTGACAAAACAATAGAGCAGTTGACATAAGAATATAAAAAAGAATTAGGTAAAATATTGAATTTTGAAGAAAATTAAAATATTCAAGTTATGAAGTTACTTATTACATTTTTAAGCTTTTTATTTATTAGCTTTTCAATTTATGCTCAAAAAAACACTGATAAAGGAAGAGTTTCAGGTGTTATTATAGATAATATGAATGAACCTTTACCTTATGCTACTGTTGTATTAAAAAATATTAAAAAGGAAATTATAGAAGGAACTGTAACAAAAGAAAATGGAGGCTTTTTTTTTACTAAATTGAATGAGGGAAATTATTTTCTAGAAATTCAATACATTGGTTTTATTTCTGTAGAAAAACCAATAACAATTTCTAAAAATAAAAAAAGTATTGATTTAGGAAATGTTGTTTTGAATGAGGACTCTAAGACATTAGAAGAGGTTGTTGTAAAAGGAGAAGTATCAGAAGTTTCCTTAAAATTGGGTAAAAAAGTATTTAGGGTAGGTAAAGATATTACTTCACAAGGAGGAGTTGCAACAGATGTTCTTAATAATGTACCTTCCGTTAATGTAAGCCCTAATGGTACTGTAAGTTTACGAGGAAATTCAAATGTTCAAATTTTAATTAATGGAAGAAGATCAGGCTTAACCCAGGCGCAAGCATTAGAGCAGTTATCTGCAGATGTTATAGAAAAAATTGAGGTAATTACAAATCCTTCAGCAAAGTATGATGCCTCAGGAGGAGCAGGTATTATTAATATAATTTTAAAGAAAAATAGAAAATCAGGTTTAAATGGTCAGGTACGCTTGGTAGCAGGAATTCCCGATGATTATAGAGCTTTAGGAAATGTAAATTTCAAAACTAAAAAGTTTAATTTTTTTACAAACTTAGGAATTCGTTATACAAATTATGAAGGAGATTATTCAAAAAAGCAGGAAACAATAAAAAATGGCGTTATAACATATTTAACTCAAAATGAAGATGAAAACAGACATGATGATGGAAAATTATTTTATTTTGGAACTGATTACTACATAAATGATAAAAACACAATAACTCTTGCTTATTATAGGAATGAAACTGAAGATACTGATACTACAACATTAGATTATAATATTTCAACATCTATAAATAATAAAACTTCAGTTTTTACACTTGGAAACTCAAAAGAAAAGAGAGATTATAATCAATTAGAAGCTAATTACACTAAAGAATTCGATTCTAGTGATACTAAGTTTACAATAGATTTTCAATATGATTTTTGGAATAGTAACAAAGTTTGGAACTTAGAAACAGAGCAAACTTATCCAACAAAAATACCAATAGCAACAATCAAAACTAAAGGTATAACGAATACAGATGATATTACTATTCAAACTGATTATAAAACAACTATAGCTAAAAAAGGGCAATTAGAGTTTGGAGCTAAGTTTGAAAACAGAAATATAGTAAACGAGTTTTTAGCTGAAGAATTAAAAAATGGAAGTTTTGAAATTATTAATGGGATTAATAATAAATTAAATTATAAAGAGAAGATAATTGCAGCGTACACACAATATAATACTAAAATTAATAAATTTAATTTTCAATTTGGTTTGCGTTTAGAAGCAACAAAAGTGTCTATAAGTAGTATTATAAAACAATTAAGTTTAAATAATAATTACACAAATTTATTTCCTTCAGCTACAATTGGATATGAATTTAAAGACAATTTATCAGGACAAATTAGTTATAGTAAAAGAATTAGAAGGCCTTCTTTGTGGCAATTAAATCCTTTTTTTGAATTAAAAGATTTTACATCACGATTTACTGGTAATCCTTTGTTACAACCAAGTTATACAGATTCGTTTGAGCTATCTTTTAACTATAGAATAAAAAAGTTTCGATTAAGTCCATCTATTTACTTTTCAGATACAAAAGATGTTTTTCAATTTGAAACAGTGGAAAATTCAGGAGTATTTGTTCAATCTCCAATTAATTTAGAAAATGAAAAACGCTATGGTTTTGAGCTTTCTGGGTCATATAATCCATTAAAGTGGTTACGATTTTCGGGAGATTTTAATGCTTATAATTATAAACAAACAGGAATTATAAATTCTTCAGATGCAACTATTTCTGATAAAACTTGGTTTGTGAATCTTTCAACAAGTATACAGATTCCAAAAGGGGTAAGGCTACAAACAAGAATGTATCATATTGGAAAAAGGGTAAATGTACAAACTACTACATTACCAATAACTTATATGAACTTTGCAGTTAGTAAAAGTTTATTTAAAAATAATGGTAATCTTATATTAAATATATCAAATCCATTTAATAGTAGTAAAATAAGAGAAAATATTGTAGGAAGTAATTATAAAATAAATCAATTAAGAAATAGAAATGCTCAGAGATTTAGTTTAAGTTTTGTTTATAAATTTAATCAAAAACCTTCAGACAAAAATAGAAGTGCTAATAGAAGTAATAGAAATTAAGAAAGTATTTGCTGATTTATTATAAAATCCATAAAGTTAATTTTATGGATTTTTTAATGAATACCTTTTTTTGATAAAATGAAAGCTATCATCAAAATTAGAAATATTTGTGTACTAGAATATTAAAAATGTAAGATGAAAAATGTTGCTTTAGAAGAAGAAGTAATTATAGAGAAAGACAGTGAAAGCTTTATATTTGTAGGCTAAAGTTAAGTTAAATCAATTCCTTTAACAATCATATTTAAGAGGGTTTAAATGTGTTTTTATAAAAGCACAGATTACTAGAGTAGTAAAATTAAATCGATTAATAGGTGATTTGTTAAAACAAGTGGATGGTATGGTATTATATGATAGCACATTAAAAGAATTAAAATGAATTTTAAAAATAAACGAACAAGCCTATTATTAATTATTTTGTTTCTTATTCCTATAATAAGTTTTGCCCATGGTGTGGATGATAAAACACAGTTATTTTTATTAAACAACAAAGGTATAGCGTTTGGTCCTTTTCTTTATATAGGAGCTAAACATATGATTACTGGCTATGATCATTTACTTTTTTTAATTGGTGTCATATTCTTTTTGTATAAAACAAAAGAAATTATAACCTACATAACTTACTTTACAATAGGGCATAGTATAACACTTCTTATAGGTGTTATGACTAGCATTAATATCAATATATTTTTGATTGATGCCATTATTGCGTTGTCAATAATTTATAAAGGACTTGATAACATTGGAGGATTTAAAATCCTTATAGGAAAACAACCTAATACTAAAAAAGCAGTATTAATTTTTGGGTTATTTCATGGTTTTGGATTAGCTTCTAAATTGCAAGAGTTTGAGTTTGATAAAGATGGTCTTTTTGTAAATTTATTAGGGTTTAACTTGGGAGTAGAAATAGGGCAATTTTTAGCTTTAGGTTTTGTTTTATTATGCATTTCTTTTTGGAGACAATATGAAAGTTTTCTTAAACTTTCTAAAATTACTAATATACTTTTAATGGCTGCTGGATTTTTATTATTAGGGTATCAATTAACAGGGTATTTAACTTCTTAAAATATAAATATGACAACAAAAAATCAATCTTTAAATAATAAAAGAAAGATATTAAAATCAATAATTTTAGCATTTTTTATTGGGACGATAATACTATTAGTAGCTGTTTTACCAGCTGAGTATGGCATTGATCTTTTAGGAACAGGAAAATTATTTGGTTTTAGTAAGCTACATAATAAAGAAGTTGAAATGAATAAAACATCAACTTCAGGTTTAAATTTTAAGAAGATAATACTTAATGATGTAGGTTCTAGTACTGATATATTGAAACCTATCGAAGCTAATAATCCTCCTCCAAAACAGCAATTTTTAAAAAGAGAAGATGTTATTAAAGTAATAGTTCCAGCTAAGAAAGGTATAGAATACAAAGTTAAAATGCTAAAATATGGAAGTATGAAATATGAATGGTCAACAACTGATCAAATTGTTTTTACAGATTTTCATGGAGAAGTAAAACAAGATAATCCCCCAAAAGATGTTTTTTATGAAAGTTATACAGTAGCATACTCTAACAATATGGGAGGTACTTTAACAGCTCCTTTTGAAGGAAAACACGGTTGGTATTTTAAAAACCTTATTGACGATGATGTTGTTGTTATTATTAAATTGAAAGGGGAATATGAATTGTTTAATTAATGAAACTTTTTATCAAAAGGATATCTAATAGAAATTTAGGTTAATACATAAAAAAGAGAGCTCAATTTGAGCTCTCTTTTTTTATTATGTAATAAACTCTATTTTTTTCCAAATAAGCCACCTAGTAAACCACCTAACAATCCTCCACCAGAAGATTTTTGTTGGTTACCACCACCTAATACCATTCCAGCAACATCATCAATCACACTACCATCACCATCAGCATCTAATATTTTTTCTAGAAAACTTTGTTCTTTTTGAGTTGAGTTTCCTCCTAATAAACCACCAAGTAAACCACCTAAGTCACCAGAGTTACTAACTCCATTTTGGCGAGATTGTTTACCTAAAACACCCATTAAAATAGGAGCAGCTACTTTTAAAATATTTGCAACAGATCCAGAATCTACTCCTGCTTTTTGACCAATAACCTGTTCAACGCCTTGTTGTTTATTTCCTAAGATATGACCTAATATATTACCACCATCTTGAACTACATTTTTATCAACACCACCATTAAATAAATCACCAAGATTATCTAAAATACTTCCATCATGTTTTTTCGTAATGGCACCCATTAAACCTTCAGCTCCTTCAGGAGTTGACGCATTTCGTTGCATTGCTTTCATTAAAACTGGTAAAGCCATAGTTAAAACACTACTAGTTTTATTTGTGTCTTGTCCTGTAGATCCAGCAACACCTGATATAATTGTTTTACCTAAGTCACTGCCTAATAAGTCTAAAATACCTGCCATTTCTTGTTTGATTTATTTAAAATGTTAAAAATTGTTTCTATATACTGAGACACAAGATACAAATTTAAAGTCACACTTTTTTTAAATAATTATTTATACTTTTAGCATCTAGAATAAATAACTTAAACTTATATGAAAAAATTAGCGCTACATTGGCAAATCTTAATAGGTATGCTTTTAGGAATTCTTTTCGGATTTTTAGCATTACAATTAGGATGGAACAATTTTGTGTCTGATTGGATAAAACCACTCGGAACTATTTTTGTAAAACTATTAAAATTAATAGCTGTTCCATTAATAGTAGCATCTCTTATTAAAGGAATATCTGATTTAAAAGATATTTCTAAATTTAAAAATATAGGAGTTAGAACAATTATAATTTATATAGGTACAACTGTAGCAGCAATTACTATAGGTTTAGTTTTAGTTAATGTAATGGAACCTGGTGATGGTATTTCACAAGAAACGGTTGATAAATTAACAAATACATATGCTAAAAGCTCAAGTATTACTGCAAAAATTACGGAAGCAGGAAAGCAAAAAAATAGCGGGCCTTTACAGTTCGTTGTAGATATGGTGCCTGATAATGCTATGAAAGCTATGGGTAATAATAAAGCAATGCTTCAAGTTATCTTTTTTACTATCTTTTTAGGTATATCTATGTTATTGATAGGAGAGAAGAAAGCAAAACCATTAAAAGATTTTTTTGATAGTTTAAATGATGCGATTCTTAAAATGGTAGATTTAATTATGTTAATATCACCATTTGCTGTTTTTGCGTTATTAGCAAATGTAGTAGTTACTTCAGGTGACCCAGATATATTATTAGCATTATTAAAATATGCAGGTGTAGTAGTATTTGGATTATTAATAATGATTGTTTTCTATTGTGTTTTAGTTAGTGTATATACGAAGAAAAGCCCATTGTGGTTTTTAAAACAATTGAGTCCTGCTCAATTATTAGCTTTTTCAACAAGCTCAAGTGCAGCAACATTACCAGTTACTATGGAACGTGTTGAAGAACATATAGGAGTAGATAAAGAGGTATCTAGTTTTGTATTGCCTGTTGGAGCAACTATTAATATGGATGGAACAAGTTTATATCAAGCTGTAGCAGCTGTATTTGTTATGCAGGTATTGTGGCCAGAAGGGTTAGGATTTGCAAATCAAATGTCTATTGTATTAACAGCTTTATTAGCTTCAATAGGTAGTGCAGCTGTTCCTGGTGCAGGTATGGTAATGCTTGTGATAGTATTAGAATCTATAGGGTTTCCAAAAGATTTATATCCAGTAGCTTTAGCATTGATTTTTGCAGTTGACAGGCCTTTAGACATGTTACGTACAACAATAAATGTAACTGGTGATGCAACAGTTTCAATGATTGTAGCTAAATCTGTTGGGAAGTTAGGAGATCCAAAACCAAAAAATTGGGATGATAATTATGAAGAAGTTAAATAGTTTAAAGCTTTAGTACTAGTGATACAGCATATTTCAAACTAAAATAAAACTTTTTTAATTTTTGGAAATGAATTTAAATATAAATAGCCCTGTTGTTGATGTCGAGTGGTTAGAAAATAACTTTACTGCTGAAAATTTAATAATCTTAGATGCAACAATTAAAAAAGTTACAACTAAAAATAATAAAATTGATCAAAAAAAACAGATTGTAAATGCTGTTTTTTTTGATCTTAAAAATGTATTCTTAAAAAAAGAAGCAAATTACCCTAATACCTTACCTCTTGAAGAAAATTTTGAGAAAGAAGTTCGTAAATTAGGTATAAATAAGAATAGTTGTATTGTAGTATATGACGATCTAGGGATGTATTCATCTCCTAGGGTTTGGTGGTTATTTAAAACTTTTGGTTTTAATAATATAGCCGTTTTAAATGGTGGTTTACCGGCTTGGGAAAAAGCTGGTTTAATAACAGAAAAGCCTAAAGAAAGAGAATTTTTTATTGGAGATTTTCAAGCCAATTTTCAACAAGATAAAGTTAGTTATACTGAAGATGTTATAGAGGCTACAACAAATAATAAAAAAACTATTTTAGATGCTCGTTCTAAAGGTAGGTTTGAAGCTAAAGAGCCTGAACCTAGAGCTGATTTAAGAGGAGGTCATATACCAACATCTTATAGTTTACCTTACACAGAGGTACAGAATTCTAGTAAAATGAAAAGTAATGATGAACTTAAAGTTCTTTTTGCTAAAAAAAATAATAATGATTTACCAATAATTTTTACTTGTGGTTCAGGAATAACTGCTTGCATATTAGCGTTGGCTGCTGATATAGCAGAAATTAAAAATTATACTGTATATGATGGTTCATGGACCGAATGGGCTAGTAGATTAGAGCTACCAATTGAAAAATAATAATGATTATGAGTTGGACTAAAGAAGAGTTTAGAACCTATGTGCTATTGTTTGTAGCCCATTGTAACTATATAGAAACAAAAGAAGAAAGCGAATATATAATTTCAACTATTAATGAGAATTTATATAATAAAATTCATACTGAAATAGTAATGGATGCTGATGAAGAGGTTAAATTGCTAAAGGTACGTGAATATTTAGAAGATAATAGTTACTCAGAAAATGATAAAAAATTACTACTTGAAGACATCAAGAAAGTGATTTTTGCAGATGGAACTGTTGATATATTAGAAAAGAAGGCATATACTTTTTTGAAGAAAATTTTAAACTAATAACTTTTATTTAGAGATATGCCATCTTAAATTTTTAGTAAATTCTATTAAAGAAGTTTTTTAACATCCTGTTTTAAAAAAGTAACCACCATTTCTGTGGGGTTTTCTTCCTTGCTATAATCAATTAAAACATTTTCACGTAAATCTTTAGAGGTTTCTGAACTTTCAGCTACCTTTCTTAATTTAGCTATGATAGCTAATTTAGATGTTAATACAGCTTTCCAACTATTATCTGAAATATAAAGTTGTTGAACTAAATTATGTTCAAACTCTTGTTCAATACTAGCTATTAGCAATTGTAAATAATCTTCGGTTTTATTCCCAATAGGATTAACACGAACTAACAATTTTGTAGGATTTATACGCTCGCAAAATAATAACATTCTTTCGTAAGCTTGTAATTTTATAGGTAAACTTTCTTTTTTCTTTTGAACTAAAGCATCAAACTTTTTCTCATTATTGTCTTGCTTAATAAAAGCACTTAAAATAAAATAAGCAACTCCTCCTGTTACTAATGCAGGCAAAGCATATGCCAGTCCTTCAATGATTTTATCTTCCATCTTAAAATATAGATTCTATGAAACGCTAATATACAAGTCTTCTTTAAAAACTAATTAATAAAATATAAAAATAGAATGAGAAAAAACATCTAAAAAAGTAAATAATAGACTGTGAATAAAAAAATGCTCACATATTTTATAAAACCTAAAAGAATGGTTAATTTTCCGTTTTTAAATTCTTTCAATATATATTTCTTTGAACACTTATTTAGAGCAACTTAACGAACCACAAAGAGCAGCCGTTTTACAAAAAGATGGCCCAATGATAATTATTGCAGGAGCAGGGTCTGGTAAAACACGTGTATTAACTTTTCGGATAGCACATTTAATGCAAGGAGGAGTAGATTCTTTTAATATTTTATCACTAACATTTACAAATAAGGCAGCTCGTGAAATGAAAGAGCGTATTGGTAGTGTTGTAGGATACAGTGAAGCAAAAAACTTATGGATGGGAACATTTCACTCTGTTTTTGCGCGTATTTTAAGGTCTGAGTCTGATAAACTTGGATATCCTTCAAATTTTACAATTTACGATTCTCAAGATTCAGTACGTTTAATAACTGCAATTATTAAAGAAATGAACTTGGATAAAGACCGATATAAACCAAAGCAAATTTTAGGAAGGATATCATCATTTAAAAATAGTTTGATTACTGTTCGAGCTTATTTTAATAATTCAGATTTACAAGAAGCTGACTTGCAGGCAAGCAGACCCAAAGTTGGAGAGATTTATAAAGAATATGTTGATAGGTGTTTTAAGTCGGGAGCAATGGACTTTGATGATTTACTATTAAGAACGAATGAGTTATTAGCGCGTTTTCCAGAAGTGTTAGCTAAATATCAAGACCGTTTTAGATATATTATGGTTGATGAGTATCAAGATACCAATCATTCGCAATATTTAATAGTAAGAGCATTAGCAGATCGATTTCAAAACATTTGTGTAGTTGGTGATGATTCACAAAGTATTTATAGTTTCCGTGGAGCTAATATTAATAATATTTTGAATTTTCAAAAGGATTATCCTGATGTTAAAACATTTAAGTTAGAGCAAAACTATCGATCTACAAGTAATATTGTGGAAGCAGCTAATAGTGTTATTGATAAAAATAAAACGAAACTAGATAAAGAAGTATGGACAGCAAATGATCCTGGAGAAAGTATTAAGATCATGCGAACCATTTCTGATGGAGAGGAAGGACGATTTGTTGCTCAATCTATTTGGGAAAACCAAATGAACCATCAATTAACAAATAATGATTTTGCAATTTTATATAGAACCAATGCTCAGTCAAGAGCAATGGAAGATGCTTTAAGAAAGAAAGATATCAAGTATAAAATTTATGGAGGTATTTCATTTTATCAACGTAAAGAAATTAAAGATTTATTATCTTATTTACGCATATTGATAAATCCAAATGATGAAGAAGCTTTAAAAAGAATTATTAATTACCCAGCTCGTGGTATTGGTGCTACAACACTTGATAAATTAGCAATAGCAGCTAATCATTATAAAAAATCAATTTTTGATATTATTAAGCATCTTGATAAGATTGATATTAAAATAAATTCAGGAACAAAAACAAAGTTGCAAAATTTTATAAATATGATGCAACGATTGCAAATTGAAGCGCAAACTAAAAATGCATTTGAAATGGCAGATTTAGTTGTAAAGCAAACGCAATTAGTTAAAGATTTACAAAAGGACGGTACACCGGAAGGAGTTAATAAAGTTGAAAATATTCAAGAGTTATTAAATGGTATTAAAGATTTTATAACTGATAAAATTGAAACAGGAGAAGACGCATCACTTACTTCGTTTTTAGAAGATGTTGCTTTAGCAACTGATTTTGATAGCGAAAAAGATGATACACCTAGGGTTTCATTAATGACTATACATTTATCTAAAGGTTTAGAATACCCTTATGTTTACATAGTTGGTTTAGAAGAAAGTTTATTTCCTTCGGCTATGAGCATGAATACACGTAATGAATTAGAAGAAGAAAGACGCTTGTTTTATGTAGCTATTACCAGAGCTGAAAAAGTGGCTTATTTAACCTATGCTCAAACGCGTTATAGATGGGGGAAATTAACCGATGGTGAACCAAGTCGTTTTCTAGAAGAAATTGATGATAAATATGTTGAGTATTTAGCACCAAAAGTACCTGAACCTTCAGCGAATAGATTTATAGATGCAAGTTTATTTGGGGATGAAGATTCATCTAAAAAAATTAGATTTCAAAAACCTATTCAAAAGAAGAGAAAAGAATTTTTAGCTAAAAAGGAAAAAGCAACAATGGTACCTCCAAAAAGTAAAATGAAAAAGGTATCAGAAGCTACATCAAAAACTAATTTATTTGACGGCGAAATAGTAGTTGGAAATATTGTTGAACATAATCGTTTTGGAACTGGTAAAGTACTGGCATTAGATGGTAAAGGACCCAATAAAAAAGCCGAGATTGAGTTTGGAACTGTAGGTAAAAAGAAATTATTATTACAATTCGCAAAATTAAAAGTAATAGGATAAGTTATTCATAATAATTACTTATTTTGCATACATATAAAAATAGAGAAATGACGTTTGATTTAGAATATAATTCAGGGAGAACTACTTTAATTATTCCAGAATATGGAAGACATATACAAAAATTAGTCAATCATTGTATTGAACTTGAAGATAAAGAAGAGAGAAATAAAATGGCAAAAGCCATTATTCATGTAATGGGGAATTTACAACCTCATTTACGTGATGTTCCTGATTTTAAGCATAAATTATGGGATCAGTTACATATTATGGCTGATTTTAAATTGGATGTAGATTCTCCTTATGAAACTCCATCAAAAGAAGAGTTGACTGAAAAACCAACAAAACTAGATTACCCAAAATCGGCATCAAAATATCGTTTTTATGGAAATAACATCCAAACAATGATAGATGTAGCTTTAACTTGGGACGATGGAGATATGAAAGAAGCTTTAATTTTTACTATAGCTAATCATATGAAAAAATGTTATTTAAACTGGAATAAAGATACCGTTGAAGATGGGGTAATATTAGATCATTTATATGATTTGTCTGATGGTAAACTTGATATAAGAAATACTGAAGAGAGCCTATCTGAAAGTAAAAACTTACTTCGTAAAAGAAATAACCAAGGTCATCATAAAAACAACACAAAAACAAAATCTAACAACAATAACAAATACAGAAAAAAATAAATGGCATCATTTAAAATTGAAGGAGGTCAAAAATTAAACGGAACAATTACACCTCAAGGAGCAAAAAATGAAGCTATACAAGTTATATGTGCTGTTTTATTAACTTCAGAAAAAGAAATAATTAATAAAATTCCAGATAATCTTGATGTAAATAAACTTATTTTTATTTTAGGTGAATTAGGAGTAAAAGTAGAAAAATTATCAGCAAATTCGTACAGTTTTCAAGCAGATGCTATTAATTTGGAATACCTAGAAAGTGCAGAATTTAAAAGGGATGGAAGTTCGTTAAGAGGTTCAATTATGATTGTTGGGCCATTATTAGCTCGTTTTGGTAAAGGATATATACCAAGACCAGGAGGAGATAAGATTGGTCGTCGTCGTTTAGATACTCACTTTGAAGGATTTATTAATTTAGGAGCTAAATTCCGTTATAATAGAGAAGAGTATTTCTATGGTGTAGAAACTGATACTGGTTTAGAGGGTACTGATATGTTGTTAGATGAAGCTTCAGTAACTGGAACAGCAAATATTATTATGGCCGCTGTATTAGCAAAAGGAAAAACTACTATTTATAATGCAGCTTGTGAACCTTATATTCAACAATTATCTAAAATGTTGAATAGTATGGGAGCAAAAATTTCTGGTGTTGGTTCTAACTTATTAATTATTGATGGTGTTAAACAACTGAATGGTTGCGAGCATACTATTCTTCCTGACATGATTGAAATTGGAAGTTGGATAGGTATGGCAGTTATGACTAGATCTGAGCTTACTATAAAAAATGTAAGTTGGCCTAATTTAGGTCAAATACCCAATGTATTTAGAAAACTAGGAATCACTCTTGAGAAAAAAGGAGACGATATTTATATTCCTGAACAAGAGAATTATGAAATTCAAAATTATATAGATGGCTCTGTTTTAACTGTAGCTGATGCTCCATGGCCTGGATTTACTCCAGATTTATTGAGTATTGTATTAGTTGTAGCAACTCAAGCTAAGGGAACTGTATTAATTCATCAGAAAATGTTTGAGAGTCGTTTATTTTTTGTAGATAAGTTGATTGATATGGGCGCTAAAGTTATTTTATGTGATCCTCATAGAGCAACAGTTATTGGTCATAATTTTCAAAGTCAGTTAAAAGCAACTAAAATGACTTCACCAGATATTAGAGCTGGAATATCATTGCTAATAGCTGCTTTATCAGCTAAAGGAACTAGTATTATTCATAATATTGAGCAAATTGATAGAGGTTATGAGAATATAGAAGAACGATTAAGAGCAATAGGTGCAAAAATCGAAAGAATAGATGATTAATTAATAAATAATTATTGTTTTTTAAATAAAAAACCAGCTACATAATAGTAGCTGGTTTTCTTTTTTGTGTAATCTTAAATAATTACATTTCTTCATTACAAGTATATACCTGTGGACAAGCAATAATATTATGACAATAGAAAGGACCAGTAACTCTTCCTGCGCAATCGCAACCACATTTTTTAGGGTCTTCAAGCGAGATACCTCCAGTAAAGTTTTTTTGTTCTTTCTTAGTTAAAATTGAAACTCCAGTAATACTTAATAAATTTTTCTTCATAATTAATGAGGGACTTAAATGTTTATAATTTTTATTTTAAACTGCTATAAAAGTATATATTAAAAATGTTAAAAAAAAGACAAATTAACGTTTAATATGTTAAAATTAATAAATATTAATTTTTACTAGGAGTAGGTTATAATGTCATTATGACATTATTTTTTTAATGGCAGTATTATTGTTTAAATAAAATAAGAATATAAAAGAAAAGATTTACAATGAGTAAAGATCAATATACCAAAGAAGATGAATTAAAAGATGCTATTGATAATTCTGAGCTAGAAGGAAATCAAGAAGAAGCTAAGGAAAATGTTGAAGTTGAGGCAAAAGAAGAGCCTACAGCTGAGCAGTTAATCCAAATAGAAAAAGATAAATATTTACGTTTATTCGCAGAATTTGAAAATTATAAAAAAAGAACTTCTAAAGAACGTATAGAGTTATTTAAAACAGCGAATCAAGAAGTAATGACAGCTTTACTGCCAATTATGGATGATTTTGATAGAGGATTGGTAGAGATTAAAAAAAGTGAAGATTCTGAATTGTTTACAGGAATGGAACTTATCAGTAACAAGTTAAAAAACACTTTAACTCAAAAAGGTTTAACAGCAATTGAGGTAAAAGCTGGAGATGATTTTGATTCTGAAATTCATGATGCAATTACACAAATACCTGCACCTACAGAAGATTTAAAAGGTAAAATCATAGACTGTGTAGAAAAAGGATATAAATTAGGAGATAAAATTATCCGCCACCCAAAAGTGGTTATGGGACAAGCATAAACAATTAATAATTCAATTATCAATTACCAACTGCTATTGTTAATTGTTAATGGTCAATTGAAATAATATGGCAAAACAAGATTATTACGAAATATTAGGTATATCAAAATCAGCTTCTCAGTCTGAAATAAAAAAAGCTTACCGAAAAATGGCTATAAAGTATCATCCAGATAAAAACCCTGGAAATACTGAAGCTGAAGAAAAATTTAAACTTTGCGCTGAAGCGTACGAAGTTCTTAGTGATGATAATAAAAAAGCTCGTTATGATCAATATGGTCATGCTGCTTTTGAAGGAGGTCAAGGTGGCTTCGGTGGCGGCGGTGGAATGAATATGGATGACATATTCAGCCAATTTGGAGATATTTTTGGAGGTGCATTCGGTGGCGGATTTGGAGGCTTTGGCGGAGGCGGAGGTCAACGTCAAGCTAGAGTTAAAGGAAGTAATCTTCGTATACGTGTAAAGCTTACTTTAGAGGAAATAGCTAATGGTGTAGAGAAAAAAGTTAAAGTACGTAGAAAAGTCCAAGCAGACGGAGTTACATATAAAACTTGTACTACATGTAACGGTAGTGGACAACAAATGCGTGTTACAAATACTATATTAGGTAGAATGCAAACAGCAACTACTTGTAGTACTTGTCATGGAGCAGGAGAAATGTTAGATAAGAAACCTTCTGGAGCTGATGCGCAAGGAATGGTTGTAAAAGAAGAAACAGTATCAATTAATATTCCTGAAGGTGTAACTGAAGGTGTTCAGTTAAAAGTAGGAGGAAAAGGTAATGAAGCTCCAGGAAAGAATTCTATTTCTGGTGACTTATTAGTGTTAATTGAAGAAGTTCAACATGATACATTAAAAAGAGAAGGAAGTAATATTCATTACGATTTATATGTTAATTTCTCTGAAGCTGTATTAGGTGCCTCAAAAGAAATAGATACTGTTACTGGTAAAGTTAAAATTAAAATAGACCCAGGTACTCAATCTGGTAAGATTTTAAGGTTAAAAGGTAAAGGATTACCAAGTATTGAACGTTACGGGAATGGTGATTTTTTAATTCATATAAATGTTTGGACTCCTCAAGAGTTAACTAAAGACCAACGTAAGTTTTTTGAGCAAATGCAAACAGATGAGAACTTTAGCCCAAATCCACAGAAAAATGATAAATCTTTTTTTGAAAAAGTAAAAGATATGTTTTCTTAAAAAAGTAAATAAATTACTTTTTTATTAGATAATACTTTATAAAAGTTATATATTTGTAAGTGTCTAGAAGACGTTCTAGACACTTTTTCTTTTTCATAGCAATTTTCCCACTCAATCTTTGAGTGGGTTTTTTATGAAGAAAGTCGAAAAATATATAAAGATAATTAAGCAGACCTATCTTATCGACTTATATTTAGTATAAGTAGGAAAGTCTGGACACCAAAGAGTAGCATAGCGGATAACAACCGTCCGGTGTAAACCGAGGACTAGTGCAACAGAAAGAATGTACAGGTAATGCTGTAGTGAAACCAGGTAAACTCTATGCGGTGCAATGTCATGTACATTAGAGCTTGAGCGCTACTCGCGCGATTCTAAGGGGTAGGCAGATTGATTTTACGAGTAATTGTAAAACTAGATAAATGATAAGAGCCTTTTTAAGGAACAGAATCCAGCTTATTGGTCTGCTTTTTTAATTTTTATATAAACTTCAAACTTCTAAAATCATCCATAAATGTTAATTTGATAAAAAATTAACAAATAACAGTGTTTTATTTATTAATTTATGTGTTTTTTGGTGTTTTAAATATGTTTTTTTTACTAATAAGTCTAGTTAAGTGATTATTTTTTAATTTCGACTTAAAATACTACTTTTGCATAGCAAAAATTAACAAAAATAGACTACATGTCTATAGGTACTAACATGATTAAAGGTGCTTGTATTTAACTCTAATAGTTGAAATAATACAATAAGGGGATTGTAATAGCACTTTTAACATTAAAAAACTTATATAATGAGTATTTATAAAGATTATATAAAAGAAATTGAGGAAAGAAAAGTTCAAGGTCTTCATCCTAAACCAATTGATGGTAGTTCACTAATAAGTGAAATTATTAAGCAAATAAAAGATATTGATAATGAGTATAGAGAAGATTCTCTTAACTTTTTTATTTATAACGTTTTACCAGGTACAACAAGTGCAGCTGGTGTTAAAGCTAAATTTTTAAAGGAGATTATTCTTGGAGAGTTTGTTTTAAAAGAAATTTCACCTGCTTTTGCTTTTGAACAATTAGGTCATATGAAGGGAGGACCTTCAGTAGAAGTACTTCTTGATTTAGCTTTAGGAAATGATATTTCTATAGCTAATGAAGCTGCTAAAGTATTAAAAACTCAAGTTTTTTTATACGAAGCAGATACAGAACAATTAGAGAAAGCATATAAAGCAGGAAATACTATAGCTAAAGAATTAATAGAGAGTTATGCTCAAGCAGAATTCTTTACTAAGTTACCAGAAATTGAGGAAGAAATAGAAATTGTAACTTTTGTTGCTGGTATTGGTGATATTTCTACAGATTTATTATCTCCAGGAGCAGATGCACATTCAAGATCAGATCGTGAATTACATGGTCAG
>JBELFC010000070.1:0-16686 GCA_042093175.1 Tenacibaculum sp.
AATTGGTTTCTGTTTCTTGTTTTTTGCTTTGCATGAATATTTACCACATTTGTATATCGATTCTAGTGATGTTAAAAATAATGCTGATAATATGGAAGTGTTAAAACTGGCTTCAAATTTATTAATAGCGGCAGCCTTTTTTCAAATTAGTGATAGTATACAAGTAATGGTGCTGGGAGCTTTAAGAGGTTTACAAGATGTTAAAATTCCTACAATAATAACTTTTATATCTTATTGGATTATAGGTTTTCCTATTAGTTATTTTTTAGGAAAAGAAAATATGTATGGTAGTTTCGGAATTTGGTTAGGTTTATTAGGAGGTTTAACCACAGCTTCAATTCTACTATATTTACGATTTAATTATTTAACTTTAAAATTGATAAAAAACAATGAACTTACCTAAATTTTTATTAGCGGATAATAGTAATCATCCTGAAGATATTTTTGTATTACATACAGAATATCCTCGTTTTTTAATTAATTTAAAAGATGATGATATAGAATGGTTTGAAGATTTAACGGGTGAAAAAGAAGAAGATGTAGCTACTGAGTTAGCAGATTTAATGGATAAAGCAGGGGAGTTTTATGATGAAGAAATGAAAAAATATGAATAAAATGAAAAGTTATATAAATTGTATATAATATTTAGTTAGAATACAATTTAGATATCTTTTTTTTAAATTCAACTCCCTAATAAATAGATTTATTAGGGTTATATTTCTTTTTCAATATTAATTAAAGCTTTAGCCTGACCTTTCCAGTCATCACGAACAATTCTTCCTGGAAAGAATTGAATTAAATCAGTTATAGTGATTATGTCTTCATTGGTAAGGTTGTTTATTTGATTATAAGTGTATATGCCTATACTATTTAGCTTTGTTTCAATAAAACCGCCAATACCTTTAATTTGAGTTAAGTCATCTTTATCTTTTTCAGTTGCAATACCAATTTTATTAAAATCTAACTCTTTAGGCTGTTTTATTTCAATACCACCTCTTTCCACGGTTTTTTTTGCACGTATGGTTGATTGCATTTCATTTCTTAATTCTGTTATTGTTTCTGAGCTTTCGTTTAATTCTGATTTGTATTTATTCTTGAAATATAACCAAGAAAATATATAACCAATTAAAAAGGAACCCAACATCCAAAAAAAGAATTCAAGTAAATGTGATGTTTTGGTTGTTAAAAATAAAATCATGTTTAAGGGGAGGTTAATTAATTATTACTTCAATTCGTCTATTCTTTTTTCTAGCTTGTAGAGTTTTATTGTTGGTAATAGGAGAGGTTTCTCCTTTAGATTGAGTGCTAATTCTATTTTTATCTATACCGTTTTCAGTAAAATATTTAGCAACAAGGTTCGCTCTTTTTAATCCAATTAGTTGATTAGTCTCTGTATCACCTTGGTTGTCTGTATGTCCTATGATTGTTATTTTCTTAGACAAATGTTTTTTAAGGTAGTTCTTAATTTCAAAAGTGTAAGTTAGTAATGCTTTGGTTGACTCAAAACTACTTTTTCTAAAAGGAATGTATAATGTTTTGTGTGACATTTCTTTTTCAATAACTGCACGTTTGTTTTCAGAAATGTTTTTAACCAGTATGGTTACCCCTTCAGCATAATACCCTTCTTTATCGTACTTATATTCTTTTAAAGTAGTTTTAGTTGTAATTTTGTTGGGGTTTATACCATATTTAATTAATTTACTTTTGAGGTTATTAGCTCTAGCTATACCAAAATTAGTTTTATCTGCTAGTATTTCATTTACTTTATAAGATGCATTTATAATTATCTCCTTGTTATCGTTATTATTTAAAAAATTAAAAATAGAATCTTTAAAGTAATAAAACTTTTTTGGAAGAAGTATACGTGTATGCGCTGAGTTAGTTATGAATTTGTGTTTAAAAGCTAAAGTAACAGTATTGGAATCAGTTTTGGTTGTTTTTTTTATAACAACCTCAGTGTTTTCAGTTTTTTTTACTAATTGCTTTTTTAGTGTGTCAGTTTTTTTATCTAATAAATCAGACTGCTTTTTTTTTAAAACACTCTTTTTTTTCTCTAAAATATCATAATTTTCATTAGGATTATAGAGAAATAGGGCTAGAATAGCCCAACATAAAAAAACGAGAAAAGCTTTTAAAAAGTTTCTCATGGTTAAGGGGTAGTAGGTTTGGTTTTAAGCATATAAAGTTATAAAAAACTTTTATTAAATCAAATTTTTTATAAAACGGAGTAATGTTTTATGTTTTTAAATGATTGTTTTTTATAAAAATCAATGAATAATTTATTGAATATTAAGCTTAGAATTTTTATTGTTTTATTAATACAATAAAGGAAGTAAGTATAGGTAAAGGTGTGTTAAAATTACAACTTATTTTTTTCTTGAATTTAACCATTGATTATATTTATCTTTATGTTTAAAGCGTTTGTGAGACCATAAATAATAGGCAGGTTGTTCTTTTATTACTTTTTCAGTAATAGATAAATATTCGTCCATAAGTTTAAATTTCTCATACTCTTTTGGAGTGTCAGTAATTAGTGTAAATTCACTTTCGTAATATCCTCTTTTAATTTTTGTAGTATTATAATATACGACCGCAAAATCATATTTTTTAGCAAGCATTTCAGCACCTGTATGAATTGGTACTTTTATACCAAAAAATTCTTTCCAATAATGAGATTTATGAACCATAGGAGATTGGTCACTCAATAATATATATAATCCTTGTTTTTTCTTGAGGCTATTTAAGTGAATTTTTTTTACAGTTTCCGTAGTTTTTATTCCTATAAATCCAAACCTAGATCTAGCTTTTTTTATTTTTTTTTCAAAATAAGGATTCGCAAGTTTGGTGTATGAACCATAAACATCTATATCTAAGGCAAAAGGTAAACTAACAATCCACTCCCAGTTACCTTTATGTGCCCCAACTAAAGCAATACTTTTACCTTGTTTAGCTAAATTATTTATAAGTTCGGGATTTTTGTACTTGTAGCGTTTTAAAATTTCTTTCTCACTAATAGAAAAAGATTTAACGCTTTCAATCATTAAATCTATAAGATGTCTGAAAAATTGTTTTGAAAGTTGTGTTATTTCTGAGTCAGTTTTTAAAGGGAAAACTAATTTTAAGTTATTTTTTACCACTTCTTTTCTATAGCCAACTACGTAATATATAAGAAAATAAAAAAAATCTGAAATTATATATAGAAGACGTATAGGTAACCTTGAAAGTAACCAAAGGAGAGGGTAAGAAATTATATATACAATGAAACTCATAGATTAAATTTAAATATGCAAATATCTTAATAATATAATTGAAGAATAAAAAGAAGCTTAAAATTTATTTTTTCATATTTAAGTAATCGTTTTTTTTAGTTTAAATATTTGTTAATCAGTGTTTTTCCTGTTTTTGTTGTGGTGTAAATCCTTAAATTTATAGAGAATAAGAAAAGAAATAAGTAGTCCCCCCGTGTTTATCATTCTAATTTTAGTGAGAACTCTCCATTTTAAAATAAATTGGAGAGTTTTTATTTTTGCAGGCAACCATTTTTATTTTACAATCGTCTTTATATTTGAAAGCACAAATTATTTGTAACTGAATTGAAAGTAATATCATTACATAACACTACTTCAAAGCTTATAAAAAAAGCTTGTAAGCAAGACAGAGAAGCTCAAAAAGAAATATTTGAAGAGTATTCTCCTAAAATGTTAGGCGTATGCAGACAGTATGTTAAAGATGATTACCATGCAGAAGAAATGATGTTATCAGGTTTTTTTAAGGTTTTTACGAATATTGAGAAATTTAAATTTCAAGGTAGTTTTGAAGGTTGGATTCGTAAAATAATGGTAAACACATGTTTAACGTATTTAAAAAAGAAGAATATTTTAGAACTTACAGATAAGGAATATGTTTTTGATGGGCAATCTATTGATAATTTAGAAAATACAAGTGTTGAAGATATTCAAAAGTTAATAGATAAGTTACCTAACGGATATAAAGTAGTTTTTAATTTATATGCAATAGAAGGTTATAAGCATTCTGAAATAGCTAAAAAATTAAAGATTTCTGAAAGTACATCAAAGTCACAGTTGTTTAAAGCTAGGAAATGGTTGCAAGCAAATTATATTAAAATGAACAAGTTAGAAAATGAAGGAAGATAAAATAGATAAAATAATTAAAAGTAAGCTTGATAACAGGTTTATAGAGCCATCTAATTCAGCATGGGAACGATTAAGTAATCAGCTTGATGATAATCAATATAAAACTAAAAATAAAAAGAAGGTTTATTATGGCTATGCAGCTAGTGTATTACTATTGATAAGTATTGGTTTTTCTTATTACAAATTTAATTCAAAAGAAAAAATAACACCAATTTTAGTAAATACTAAATTAGAAATATTAAAAATTGATACATTAAAAAGTATAGATAACTTAATTAAAGAAGAAACAATTACAATAGCTAAACAAGAGTATATACCAATACCAGAAGTCAAAATAGAGAAAAATAATTTAAGAAAAATTGAAAGAAAAATAAATATAAAAAAGAATGAGGAAACCTTTGTTAAAGTTGATTTAGAAAAAAACATGAAAATTGAATCTTTGGTAGCTAGTACTAGTAAAGAAAAAAGGAAAAACTCAATAAATATAAATACAATAAAAGTTAGTGGTAAAGATTTACTATTTGCTGTAACGCATAATGTTGATGAAGTAAAAGAATACTATGCTAAACATAAACTAAATAGAGATAAAATCATTAATACAATTGAAAGAGAATTAAAAAAGTCAAACCTTAAAATTAATCCGGAAACAATTTTAGCAGAGGTAGAAAGCGACTTGATTAATGATCAATTTAAAGGAAGTTTTATGCGTAAAATAAAACTAAAAATATCTGATATTGCTATCGCTGTTGCTGATAGAAATAAATAAAATGTAAGGTCTTACTAAAAATAAATTAGCTTAATTTTTTAACATCTAAAAACAAAACAAAATGATAAGAATAATACTAATACTAGTGTTGTTTAGTACAACTATTGCCTTTTCTCAAGAAAGAGTATTTGAAAAAGAAGTAAGTAAAATATCAAAAAAAATTGATAAAATTACGAGACAGCAAAAAGATTCACTAAAGCAAAAAATTAAATTAATAAACAAAGATTTAAAAGAAAATAAAATAACAAAAGAACAAGCTTTGTTACAAAAAAACGAAGCTGCTAACTATCATGCAAAGCAAATAGAGGTGAAAGTTAGTTTGCAAGAGCATAAACTTCAAGAGTTAGTTCAGGATAAAACAAATGGTAAAATTGCTAGTGCAGATGAGGAGGATTCTTTTAGTATCCGATTCTTTGATAATGATATTATTGTTTTTGACGGAAAAAATAAAAAAAGAAAAAAGAAAAAATATAATAAAAGAACAACATCACAATTTGTATTTGCTTTTGGAGTAAATAATGTGTTAGAAAATAATGAGTTTAACTCTTTAAATAATTCACAATATAGGTTTTGGCAATCACATTTTTATGAACTAGGTTTTACATTTAAAACAAGATTTAGTAAAGAAGCATCTAACTTATACTTTAAATATGGGTTGTCTTTTTTATGGAACAATTTAAGAGCTAAAAACAACCAACACCATGTTGTAAATAATGGAGTTACAAATTTAGAACAACATGTGAAATCATTATCAGAAAGTAGGTTGAGGCATGTTCAAATGACGTTTCCGATGCATTTAGAATTTGATTTTTCAAAAAATAAAAAGTTGTCTGATGGAAGAGTTATAGATAAAACTCATAATGGATTAAGGTTTGGGATAGGAGGATTCTTTGGTTTTAAGTTAGGAACAAGACAGTACTTGGAGTTTGAAAATAATGAATCAATACGTGTAGAGGAAGTTCAGAAAGGAGATTTTAATATGAACACAGTTAATTATGGGTTGAGTACGTATCTTGCTTATGAAGGTATTGGTTTGTATGCTAAATATGATTTAAACCCATTATTTAAAGGTACAGAAACTCGAAATATTTCTTTAGGAGTTCGTTTTGATATTAATTAGATTTAAAAAATATAAAGCTAAAAACCATCTTTCAAAAGGTGGTTTTTAGCTTTTGTTGTATAAATTAGTTTTTTAATATAGTATGATTTGAAAATGATAAATACATTTTCACTCTTGTTTATAGTAGTAAAACATGTGAAAAATGTAAAAAGTCAACTTACCTTACATTTAAATTTAGTACTTTTGCTTAATTAGGGATGATTTCTTTCCCACGCTGAATTTTCGGAATTCTTCGAAAGGATAAAGGTAGATAAGGAATGGTTATTTTATAAATTAAAAATTATTAAAAATGGCTGTTTTAGACCAATTAACTTCGCAACAAGCGATCGATTTAGAAAACAAGTATGGAGCACACAATTATCACCCACTACCAGTAGTGTTGAGTAGAGGAGAAGGTGTGTATGTATGGGATGTTGAAGGAAAAAAGTATTATGACTTTTTATCAGCTTATTCAGCAGTTAACCAAGGACATTGCCATCCAAAAATTGTTGGTGCAATGGTGAATCAAGCACAAACATTAACATTAACTTCTCGTGCATTTTATAATGACATGCTAGGTAAATATGAAAAGTTTGCTACTGAACTTTTTGGTTTTGATAAATTATTACCAATGAATACAGGAGCAGAAGCTGTAGAGACTGCTTTGAAATTATGTAGAAAATGGGCTTACGAAGTAAAAGGAATTAATGAAAATGATGCTCAAATTATAGTTTGTGAAAATAACTTTCACGGACGTACAACAACAATTATCTCTTTTTCAAATGATCCAGTAGCTCGTAAGAACTTTGGACCGTTTACTAATGGGTTTATCAAAATTGAGTATAATAACTTGAAAGCTTTAGAAGAAGCTTTAGAGAATGAAAATAATATAGCAGGATTCTTAGTAGAGCCTATTCAAGGTGAAGCAGGAGTATATGTTCCATCGGAAGGGTATTTAGCAGCAGCAAAAGCATTATGTGAAAAACATAATGTACTTTTTATTGCTGATGAAGTTCAAACAGGAATTGCTAGAACTGGTAAAATGTTAGCAGTTGATCATGAAAATGTAAAACCAGATATTTTAATATTAGGAAAAGCATTAAGTGGAGGAGCTTACCCAGTTTCAGGAGTATTGGCAAATGATGTTGTTATGAATGTTATTAAGCCTGGAAATCATGGTTCTACTTTTGGAGGAAACCCAATTGCTGCTGCTGTAGCTATAGCTGCATTAGAGGTTGTTAAAGAAGAAAGTTTAGAAGAAAATGCTGAACGCTTAGGTCAAATTTTTAGAGCAGAATTATCTGAATTTGCAAACCAAACCGAATTAGTAAAATCTGTTAGAGGTAAAGGTTTATTAAATGCTATTTTAATAAATGATACTGAAGAAAGTTCTACAGCTTGGGATATATGTATTAAATTACGTGATAATGGTTTATTAGCAAAACCAACTCATGGAAATATTATTCGTTTTGCACCACCTTTAGTAATGAATGAAGAGCAATTAATGGATTGTATCTCTATTATAAAGAAAACAATTTCTGAGTTTTAAAATTAATTTTTATACTTAGTGTTAAAAAAAGGAGTAATTTAAATTACTCCTTTTTTTATTGGTTTAATTAACCATTTCTAAAATATTTAAATGTTTTTTTAAAACTCCTGATGGAGTATTTTTGGTTTCATCAAAAATTCTTGTATCTCCAAACAAAATAAAACTATCTTTAGCTCTAGATACAGCTACGTTTAACATGTTTGGTTTATTATCTTTATCAAAAAACATAGTACCCTCGTCTTCATTAGTGTAAACAGAGCTAAATAATATGATATTACGTTCAGCACCTTGTAGGGCATGCACAGTTCCTAGTTTTATTTGATTTACTTTGAAGCCAGCTTCTATCAAGGCTTTTGAGAGTTCTCCTTTTTGACTCGCAAATGGAGTAATAATTCCTAAAACACTCTCAATAGAGGTTACATCATAAGCTTCTTGTATAGCTTCTTTGTTTTGCTGTAACCATGAAATAATTGCTTTTACCTCATTTAAGTTACATCTACTATTGTATTTACGTTCACTAACTCCTTCAACGTGATATGCTACCATTGATTGAAAAATTTGACCTTCTTTTGCTTTACCTTTCATAGGCTTTAAAATACCCTCATAAGCTAGCTCATTACAAAAACCAATAATTTCATCATTACATCTTCTATGTTCTAGTAGTATTAAACCAGTTTCTTTCTTTGAAGCTATTGAGGTTTCAAATTCACAAGCATTTTGGGCCATTTTCATAATGCTGCCACTAGAAGCTAAAAAACCAAGTTCGTGCAAGTGTTCGTTTTCTTTTTCTTCTTCAATAATATTTAAAGAAGTTAAATTCCCAACATCAATTTTAGGAGGAATAGACCAAATAGGTTCAATTTGTTTTAAGTCACCAACAACAAAAGCTTTTTGAGCTAGTGAAAAAACAGGGATACTTACCTCTGGGGTTACTTGTCCGGCCTCATCAATAATTAATAAATCTAAAAAGTTATATAAAGGTAAGTATTCAAAAATTGGTTTGCCTTCTTCATTTTCACCTTGAAATTGACTATATAAAAAGTGCGTAGGAGCCATGTAAAAAGTTGCAACAAAACATGGAGTAAGCATTGCTCTTCTTTTCCATTTGGCTTTAATTACATTTTCACCAGTTCCTTTTTCAGTATCATTTTCAATAAGGTCAATTGTTTCAAGTAACCATCGAGCTTCCCAATAATGAGTAGCTAATAAAAAGGCGTTATGACGTAACCCTAGATCAATTTCATCATAAAAAAAACGATGTGTTTTATCTTTGTTTTTTGCTTTTTCATATTCATAATGCCACATTTTTTCTTCAGAAACAAAAGGATATCCCTGAATATTATTTTGAAGTTTCCAGTTGTTTAATTTTAAGTTTGCTTGTAGTACCATATTTAAATTATAAATACAATCTTTGATAAAGGTTAAAGCAGATTCTTTACTGGAAAGAGTTTCTTTGTTTATTTTAAAAGTATATTCAGAATTTTCTAAGCTTTTATTTTCAGAAGAAGAAACAATAATAAAATGATTTTTTATTTTGTTGATAAAATCAGGTTCTTTAGAATAAGATTTTAGTTCTGTAAATAGAGTTCTCCATTCTTGTAGTTTTGATATTTTAAAGGTATTTTTCTCAATTAAGTCTTCTTTATTTACCAGTGTTTTATTGATTTTATCAATATAGTTTAGGTAATCACTAGAAAAATCGACACTATCAATAAGATGGTTTTCAATAGTGATTATTTCTTCCTGTAAATGCATACAAGCATCTTCTAAGGAGTTTGTTTCTACCCCAAAATAATTATTGTACTTTGTTAAAAAGTAATATTCAGCTTCGTAAACGTATTTTTCATTTTCTAAATCGCATAAAGTTCCTTCATGCCCAAATAAATTACCTTTTAAAAAATTAATACCTTTTAAGTATTTTTCACTCTTTGAGTTTGAGGGTAAATATGTAGCATAACCATTAAAATCAGGAACCCAACGTTCAGCTAATTCTCCCATGCTACTTTCTGAATTAATAAAGCTATCTATAATATTTGTAACGGCTTGGTTGTTGTTTGAACAGGCTAATATGATAGGAGCTTCTTCACCTTTAATAGCTGCTTTAACAACTTCAGTAGCTACTAAACTTTGTAACAATGTAGTTTTTCCTGTTCCTGGAGGGCCATTTACAGCTGTAACTGAGTTTTCTTCAGCAGTTAAATAAGATAATAATGTTTTACGTTGACTTATCGATAAAGGAAATTCATTTGACATTTGTCCTAAATGCAAATGATTATAATTTAAAAAACCATAATCAGTTATAGGTTCTTTTCTTGTTCTATTTAGAGGGTTTATTATTTTTGATAATACAGGTAATTCTTCTGTTTCGTTTAATAAATTTTGGTACAAAAATAAAATGCTTTTTGCTGTAGAAATTTTTGAGCTTGTAGAAAAATAAGTAAGCTTATATTCAGTAATGTATTTTTCTTTTTTATAACTAGATAAGTTACTGTATGTTATTTCTGAAAAAATTTCATTTACATAAGTCCAGTAATCGTCCCATCCTATTAATTCACTTCCATATGGGGGGGAAGGTTGTTCAATATCTCTAGCCATCATAACAGTATCTAGCGAAGAGAAAATAAAATCATTTTTTACATCTGCAATAGGATCTAGGTAATTACGAACAATAAGTGGGAATAGGTCATTAGGAGCTGATAAATTTCCTGAACGATCTACTTTAGCAGCAACCCAAAAAGGATATATTGTTCGTTGCTTAAAATTTGGATTATCAGTTTGGTATTGCAAATGAAATGGAGCGATAAGAATTTCGGTCTCGCTTACCTCATGCCATTTAGGACTATCTTTTTTACTGATTCCTTTTAATCTATTTATTCTCCTTTCCTCTACATCTAATAATTCATTAGCTTGTTTAGGGTTTAAAAGAGCTGTAGTTAAATCAGCATTATTTTGATGAAATAAATTTTTGATTCTTGAAATGTCAATAGCCAAGTTTTCACTATCAAATAAACTGTTTTTGTAATAATGTAGCCAGTTTTTTTCGTTATCCATTCGTGCGCTTTAAGTGCTCTAAATTATAAGTAATTTTGTGGGGGAGAATGGCGAAAATAAGAGTTTTAAATTATTTCTATTTAGAAAAAGAATTGTTTTAATTAACAATTTTTGCTTGGAGGAGTTTACCTTTGTGTATTCAAATACTTAGAAGAAAAAATTATTGAAATAAAAAACACCACTCTATAAATTTATTAAAAATAGAGTGGTGTTTTTTATTTTGTGCTTTTATTTTTATTGCTCGTATTGCTCCATCATTTGTCGTGATTGTTCCATGATATTGTCCCAACCAATTGTGTATATTTGATAAGCGGTATAAGCTAAATATAAGATGTTTATAATTAATATAACCAAAGCAACTATTTTACCTGTGTAAATACTGTCTTGATTTGTGTATGCATCTGGATTTTCATAGTATTTCTTTAGCTCAGTATGTGCAATATAAAAAGCAATACCGGAAGGTATAATACCGATTCCTGCACAGCAACATAAAGGAAGTCCTACAATAGCCAAAATATAAATAAGAGGCCCGTATTGTAATTGTTTAGATTCCATGATTTATAGTATTTTTAATATAAAGTTTCCTACTATTAAAATTATATTCAATAAAAGTAAGAAGCGAATTGTTTTTTGGGAATTATTAAAATTGAATTTAAAATTTAGAAGTATATATATTAAAAAAAACAATAAAGAATAGATTGCTGGGTATATTTTAAAAGCTGCTAAAAACTCACCTCTCAAAAGAAAGGCTAAAGCTCTTTGGAACCCACATCCTAAACAATCCAGTCCGAAAAGCTTCTTATTTAAACATGGCAACATGTAATCTTCTAATTTTAAAAACATATTTTTTATTTAAACATGTCCATTCCTGGCATATTTGGCATTCCAGTTTTAGCAGCTATAGCTAATTCTTGTTCATTTATTTCACCAGCTCTTTTCAATGCTTTATTTAATGCTAAAATTAAATAATCCTCTAGTTCTTCACGATCTTCAAGTAAGGCTTCATTAATTGTAATTGCTTTAATTTCTCTATTAGCTGTTACAGTAACTTTTATATTATCATTAGCTACAGTTTCATCGATTAAAACAGTATTTAATCTTTTTTTAGTTTCTTCTACTTTTTCTTGGGCTTCTTTTAATTTACCCATCATACCAGAAATATCTCCAAACATTGATTTAATTATTTACATATTTATTGAATAACAAATGTAGTATTTTCATAAGAAATTTAATCATTCTTAATAAAAATGAAAAAAATAATGCTATCTGCTATGGCTTTTAGTCTTATTTTTGCATCCTGCAAAAATGATACAATGAAAAAAGACATTAAAGCACCAGTAGCTGACAAGCAATTAACTAAGTTAGAAAAACACGGTGATATTAGAGAGGATAATTACTTTTGGATGCGTTTAACTGATGAGCAAAAAAATGCAGAAGTTAAAGATGATCAAACTCAAAAGGTGTATGATTATTTGAACGCTGAAAATGATTTTTATGATAAAATGACTGTAGAAACTAATGATTTCCAAGAACAGTTATTTCAAGAAATGAAGGGAAGGATAAAAGAAGATGATGAGTCTGTTCCTTATAAAAATAATGGTTATTTTTATATAACTCGTTATGAAAAAGGACAACAATACCCTATTTTTAGCCGTAAAAAAAACAACTTAGAGGCAAAAGAAGAAATCATGTTTAATGTTAATGAAGAAGCAAAAGGACATGAATATTTTCAGTTAGGAGGGTTAAGTATATCTCCGAATAATACGTTAACTACTTTTGCTGTTGATACCGTTAGTAGGCGTCAATATACGATTCAGGTTAAAAATTTAGAAACTGGAGAAATTTATTCTGATAAGATAGAAAACACTACAGGAGGTTCTGTGTGGGCAAATGATAATAAAACGTTGTATTACACAAAAAAAGATCCTGTAACTTTACGTAGTTCTCAAATTTATAGACATATTTTAGGAACAGATACTAAACATGATGTTTTAGTGTTTGAAGAAAAAGATGAAACTTTTGGAACTTTTGTAACTAAAACAAAATCAAAAAAATACATAGTAATAGGTTCGTACAATACTGTTTCTTCAGAATATCAAGTATTAGAAGCAGATAAACCAGATGGAGAGTTTAAAGTAATTCAACCACGTGAGCGTAATTTAGAATATGATATAGCGCATTATGAAGATCATTTTTATATAAAAACAAATAAAGATGGTGCTACTAATTTTAAATTAATGAAAACTCCAGAAAAGGAAACCTTAAAAGAAAATTGGGTTGATGTAATACCACACAGAGAGGATACTTTGTTTGAAGATTTTTCTATTTTTAAAGAGTATCTTGTTCTTGAAGAAAGAAGTGAAGGGTTAAATAAAATTAGAATAAAAAGATGGGATAATACTTTAGATTATTATTTACCTTTTGAAGAAGAAACATATTCTGCTGATGTGTATTCAAATCCTGAGTTTGATACAGATGTTATTCGTTATTCTT
Organism: Tenacibaculum sp.; assembly: GCA_042093175.1. Taxonomy (GTDB): domain Bacteria; phylum Bacteroidota; class Bacteroidia; order Flavobacteriales; family Flavobacteriaceae; genus Polaribacter. The sequence continues at coordinate 13,113 of JBELFC010000070.1, forward strand.
ATAATTCAATGACAACTCCAAGTTCTATAATTGATTTTAATATGAAAGATCAGTCTAAGAATATTAAAAAAGAGCAAGAGGTATTAGGAGGAATCTTTGATAAGAAAAACTATGTGAGTAAACGTATTTGGGTTACAACACGAGATGGTGAAAAGGTAGTGGTATCAATAGTGCATCACAGAGATACAAAAATAGATGAAAATACTCCTGTTTTACAGTATGCATATGGATCATATGGTTACACAATACCAGATGGATTTTCAACTACACGATTAAGTTTACTTGATAGAGGTTTTGTATATGCATTAGCACATATTAGAGGAAGTCAGTATTTAGGGCGTGAGTGGTATGAAGATGGTAAAATGTTAAAAAAGAAAAATACATTCACCGATTTTATTGATTGTTCTAAGTATTTAATAGATAATGGGTATACTTCACCAAAGCATTTGTATGCTATGGGAGGATCTGCTGGAGGTTTATTAATGGGAGCTATTGTTAATATGAACCCTGAATTGTATAATGGTATTATTGCAGCAGTTCCTTTTGTAGATGTTATTTCAACAATGTTAGATGACAGCATACCCTTGACCACTGGAGAATATGATGAGTGGGGAAATCCTAATGATAAGGAGTATTATGATTATATAAAATCCTATTCCCCATATGATCAAGTAGTGGCTAAAGAATATCCAAATATGTTAATTACTACTGGTTTACATGATAGTCAAGTACAATATTGGGAGCCGGCTAAATGGGTAGCAAAACTAAGGGAGGTAAAAACAGATTCAAACATGTTATTTTTACATACAAATATGGAAGCGGGTCATGGAGGTGCTTCAGGAAGATTTGATGCTTTAAAAGAATTAGCAGAAGAATATACGTTCTTTTTAATGTTAGAGGAAAAGTTAGAAAAATAGTTTTACTTTTGCCCTCGGAAAGAGTAGGGCGTCATTACTAGAAAATAGATAAAATCTTTAAATTTCGTCATATATTCTCGTAATGACGCCTTTTATATTAGATAAGAATGAGACACGCTGGTATTACCAATACAATTTTAGATTTAGTAGGAGAAACACCATTAGTAGAATTACATAGAATAACAAAAAATATCCCTGGAAAGCACTATGCTAAAGTAGAGGCTTTTAATCCAGGACATTCAGCTAAAGATAGGATAGCACTTCATATCATTGAAACAGCAGAGAAAAAAGGAATTGTAAAAAAAGGAGATATTATTGTAGAAACTACTTCTGGAAATACTGGTTTTTCTTTAGCAATGATAAGCATTGTAAAAGGGTATAAGTGCATTTTAGCAGTTAGTGATAAATCATCACAAGATAAAATAGATATGTTAAAAGCTATGGGAGCTGAAGTTCATATTTGTCCAGCGAATGTTGCTGCTGATGATCCTCGTTCTTATTATGAAGTAGCAAAAAGATTGCATAAAGAAAATCCAGGTTCTATATATATTAATCAATATTTTAATGAATTAAATATTGAGGCACATTATGTAAGTACAGGTCCAGAGATATGGGAACAAACTAATGGTAAAATAACTCACTTGGTTGCTGCTAGTGGAACTGGAGGAACAATTTCTGGAACTGGACAATTTTTAAAAGAAAAGAACCCAGAAATTAAAATTTTAGGTGTTGATGCTATAGGGTCAGTACTTAAAAAATATCATGAAACGGGTGAATTTGATGCTAATGAAATTTGCCCATATAAAATTGAAGGATTAGGAAAAACTTTAATTCCTACATCAACAGATTTTGATGTGATAGATATTTATGAAAAAGTAGCAGACAAAACATCAGCTTTAAAAGCTAGAGAGTTAGTTAAAACTGAAGGTATCTTTGCAGGGTATACTTCAGGAGCTGTTTTACAGGGAGTTCAACAATATGCCGATAAAAACTATTTTGATGAAGATAGTATTGTTGTAATTATATTACCTGATCATGGATCACGATATATGAATAAAATTTATTCTGATGATTGGATGAATGAGCAAGGGTTTTTAAATTAAAATTTATATATTTTTAAGTTGTGTCTAACTTTACTATTGATACTGTACCCGATTCTTATATTAAAGGAACTAATAATCCTGAACTTTTTGTTTATGATTTAAAGATGGTAGACAATGCCATTAAAACAAAAGTAAATTTAAATATGCATATGTTTAGTTTTTTACAAAAAGGTAAAAAGCAAGTTCATTTTGCAGATAGTAAGGTACAAGTAGATAATTCACAATCAATTTTAATAAAAAAAGGAAATTGTTTGTGGAGCGAGTTGTTAGATACTGATGAAGTTTATTACTGTAAATTATTGTTTTTCTCTGAAGGGAAATTAAAAAGTTTTATAGATAAACATATCAAAAAAAAACTGAACACAAAAACGGTTGCTCCATATTTTATAATAGAGAATGATAGTTATTTAAGTTCTTATTTGAATTCTCTAAATAGTATAAATACACCATCATCTAAATTCATGATAGATTTACTCTCTTTAAAATTAGAAGAGTTATTGTTGTATTTATTGAACAAGTACGGAGAGTTATTTGAAAATTATATTTGTAGTTTAGTTCTTAAAGAAGAATCTGTATTTCAATCTACTATTGAAAAAAATATATACTCATCATTAACAATTGAAGAAATTGCTTTTTTGTGTAATATGAGTTTGTCTACTTTTAAAAGAAATTTCATTAAGGAGCATGATATTTCGCCAGGAAAATGGTTTCGAAATAAACGTTTAGATAAAGCTAAGGAACTTTTAGAAAAAGGAAATTTAAAAGTGTCTGATGTTTATTTGGATTTAGGATATAATAACCTTTCTAATTTTAGTAGTGCTTTTAAAACAAAATTTGGAATAAGTCCTTCACAAATACAATGACCTTTTTTCATAAGTTATTTGACCTTTTCAAGTAAACAAGAACGTTAATTCTAGTACTAAATTTGCAGTGTAAATATAAATCACTACAAAATGAATATAGTATTAGAACAAGCAGAAGAAATTATAAAAGTAGCTAAGGCTAAATCTACGGAGTTAAATACAAAAATGAATATAGCTGTTGTTGATGCTGGAGCAAATTTAGTTGCATTTGCCAGAATGGATGGAGCATGGTTAGGTTCTTTAGATATTTCAATAAAGAAAGCAAAAACAGCTCGTTTTTTTGATATGAATACAGGAGTAATAGGTGAATTATCTCAACCAGGAGGTTCTTTATTCAATATTGAGCATTCTAATAACGGATTAATAACTTTTCCAGGAGGAGTACCTATAAAAGATTCAGAAGGAACTATTATAGGAGCAATTGGAGTAAGTGGTAGTTCTGTTGAGAATGATCATGCTGCAGCAGAAGCTGGAGCAAAAGCGATATTATAAAACAATTAGTACAACATAATTAAAGGTAGCATAATTGCTACCTTTTTTTATACTTAAATTTTTAAAATGAAAAAATATTTAGCTGAATTCATCGGAACATTTGCGTTGGTTTTTTGTGGAACAGGAGCAGTGATTGTTAACTCGTTATTTAATAATAGTATAGGTTTATTGGGTGTTTCTGTATCTTTTGGAGTAACTA